>CAYGHT010000085.1:0-6678 GCA_964349755.1 uncultured bacterium | reverse complement strand
GAGCGCGAGCGCGTCGGCGGCGTCTTCGGGATGCGGCGCGGTTGCCAAGCGGAGAAGATGCCCAATCATCCGTTGCACTTGGAGTTTGCTTGCGGCTCCATTGCCGACGACGGCGAGCTTTGCTTTTTTTGGGGTGTATTCGTGAACTTCAATGCCTTTGCGCGCGCCTGCGAGAATCACCATTCCCTTGGCCATGCCTAACTTGATGGCGCTTTGGGCGTTTTTGAGTACGAATTGCGATTCGATCGCGATGGCCGTCGGTTGAAAACGCTCGATCAACGCTTCGATGCTCTCAAAAATAATTCGGTACCGTTCAGCGAGTGGGAGTTGTGGCGGAGGGCGGATGCACCCAAAGTCGAGGGGCGTTAGCGAGGAGCCATCGACGCGGATGAAGCCGTAGCCTGTGATTCGAGTGCCTGGGTCAACTCCGAGAATGCAAAGCGCCATACTTAACCCAACTTCACCAAAGGTAGTTTCGAATTTTTGATGCCTTACTGACCCTGAACGGTTTGCGGGAAATGCGCCGACTTGTTAAGTCTGTCGCATTTCCCGCAAACCGTTCATGATCAGTAATCCACCAAAAATTCGAAACTACATTTGGTGAACTTGAGTTAATTGTTTTCCAAGTAGCGCATTCTACACAAGTTTTGTTATGTTGAATGCATGAACATCATTGTCCGCATGCCGAATTGGATCGGCGATCTCGTCATGGCAACCCCTGTGCTTGCTGATTTGCGAAGTGCGTTCCCAAGCGCCTCGATCACTGCGATGTGTCGCCGTCCGCTTTGCGACCTTTTGAGCAAAGATCCTGCGATCGACGAGCTTTTCTGTTTCACCAAACCGTCCAATGGATTTGTCCGCCGCGATGAGCTGCGCAACATCATCGAAAAACTTCGCACAGGTAAATACGACGTCGGGATTTTATTGACCCATTCGTTTTCTTCGAGTTGGTGGTTTTGGCAGGGGCGCATTGCGCGGCGAATTGGGTTTGCGTGTCACTGGCGGAGTTTGCTGCTCACAGACGCCCATTCGCTGCCGGACAAGGGATCAGAGCACGAGGTGCTGACGTACAAGCGGCTCCTTTTGCCGCTGGGCATTCCTCTTTCGCAAACAGCGCCTAAACTGTATCTCAGCGCTGAGGAAATTGAGCTATCCAAGCAGCTGCTTCATCAGCGCGGCTACCAGCGCGGCCATAAGCTCATCGGCATCAATCCGGGCGCATCGTATGGCTCTGCAAAGTGTTGGCCGCCTGAGCGTTTTCACGAGCTAGCAAAGCAGCTTTTGGCAAAGAAGAAGGATCTTTTCATCGTCTTTTTTGGAGACGCGTCTACCGCTTCGCTCATCAAAGAGATCTGTCAGGGACTGCCAGAGCGGGCGATGAATCTTGCAGGAGTCACCGATTTACGCGAGCTTGCGTGCATCATCCACGACTGCTCTGTCCTTGTGACCAACGACAGCGGTCCGATGCACATCGGCGCTGCGCTCAACGTTCCGCTGGTGGCGCTGTTTGGTTCGACGGATGATCGGGCAACGGGTCCCTACGGTCAAGCGGCCTCGGTCATCCACAAGCGCCCGAGCTGCTCGCCTTGCTTTAAGCGCATTTGCCCCATCGACTTTCGCTGCATGCGGGGCATTGGCGTGGAGGAAGTGATCGAGCGAGTTTGGCCCTATGTTTAGAACGTTTGCCCGAAAATTTCTCCCCAATCCACTCGATTGGCGCCTCAAACGTTTCCCCCATGCGCGCGAAGTGCTCGTGTGCTGGAACCGAGGGCTTGGCGACATTGCGCTTGGAATTTATGCCATTGTTCACCGCATTCGCCATTTTTTGCCCGGAGCGCGCATCACGTGCCTTGTGCGGGGCAATCTCGCCGATGGCTTTTCCATGCTGGATGGGATCACGGTTCTTCGCGCTCCCCGCTGGAAGCGAGGAGAGCCGATCGACGTTGCAAAGACGCTTTGCGAATTGGGACTGAACATCGATGCATTCGATTTGGTGCTGCAGAACCCCTCGCCGAGCGATTGGTGCCGCTGGCAGTACGGCGCAATCACGCCGCGGCTCCGCTGGGACCCAGCGCACGACGCGCTCTGGCGCAAATTCAATCTTCCAGACGGTTTTACGTACATTGGCGTCCAGGTCACTGCGGAGACAAATTACGGCCTTTGGCGCAACTGGCCTTTAGCTCATTGGGAAAAGCTCTTTGATCTCCTTGGAGCAATTGGGGGAGTGCGCGTCATTCTCTTTGGCTTCGGAACTACACCCGCATTCACACACCCGATGGTGATCGATCTGCGCGCTCAAACCACGCTCTTCGAGCTATTGTCTGTGATCAAGGGTCGCTGCTCGCATCTGATCGTGCCCGACTCGGGAGTGCTTTCGATGGCGTATTACCTCGACGCCACATTCCCTTTACGCGTGATCAGCTTGTGGGCCGATCCAAAGCACGGGATCCTTAAGCAGGGCGTCGCATCGCCCAATCCAGAGCTCGTGCATGTGCCGCTTGTGGGCGCCCATCGCGATTTAGCGACGGTTTCCCCTGAGCAGGTGATGGAGGCGGTATTTTTCCCAAGACAGTGGACCCCGCTTCGGCGCTGTTTGGAGGTCGAGCATGTCACACCGGTCCCTTTAGAGCGCACGGCCTGTGTGATTCTTGCTGGAGGCCAGGGCTCCAGGCTCGGTGTGTCTGGTCCCAAAGGCCTGTTTTCCGTGCTGGGTAAAACGTTGTTCCAGCATCTCGTGGAGAAAGTACCTGTCACCATGCCGCTTGCGATCATGACCTCAGAGGACAATGACGAAGAGACGCGCCGCTATTTTTCCAACCAAGGACTGTTTGGCAGACGCATCGACTTCTTTTGCCAAACCAGCTTGCCGCTTCTCGACGAGCAGTACCGAGAAGTGGGGAGAGGACCCGACGGCAACGGAAGTCTGTACCAAGGGCTGATGGCGAGCGGGCTGGTCCAACAGTGGCTGTCCCAAGGCATTGATACGCTCCTCGTCCTGCCGATCGAAAATCCGCTGGCAGATCCGGCCGATGCACGACTTGTGGCGCACCATCGCAATACACAAGCCGACGTCACCATCAAGTGTGTCGAGCGCATCTCGGGCGAGTCGATGGGACTTCTTGTTGAAGAAGAAGGGCATTTGCGCATTGCTGAGTACATCGAACTCAAAAGCCCAGTCGAGGGCCCTGCGTATTCCTATGTCGGTCAAATGGCGCTTTCTCTTGAATTTGTTCAACGAGCAGCTTCGCTTACCTTGCCGCTTCATTGGGTCAAAAAGCGGGGAGTTTGGAAGCGCGAGCGCTTCTTATTCGATGCGTTTGGCATCGCGGAGCGCTCCGAGGCGTTATGCTACCCAAGAGCGATGTGTTATGCTCCGATCAAGAATCAACAGAGTTTAGAAAACGCAGAGCGCGCGCTCGAACAATTGTGGACAGCGAAATGAAAATTGCATACTTGGGTGCGGGAACGTGGGGCGTCGCACTGGCCTCGATCTTGGTGCAAAAAGGGCACGAGGTGATCGCATGGACCCGAAACCCTGCATTCGCAGAGCGTCTTCAATCGACGCATCAGCATCCTAAACTCTCCGGCTTCACTGCGCCAGAAAGTCTCCAATTCACCTCTGTTTTAAGTGACGCCCTGCGGGACGCAGACCTCGTAGTCGAGAGCATCACGTCGGCGGCGATTCGCCCAGTATTTACGGAGGTGCTGCGCCACACGCGTTTGGATGTGCCTGTGGTGCTCACGTCGAAAGGGATCGAACAAGGCACCGGACTACTTCTTCCTGAAATTATCTCGGAGTTGTTGGGTGTGCACGAAAGCCCTCTCGTCGGCTGTCTCAGCGGCCCTAGCCACGCCGAAGAGGTGATTCAGAATTTGCCTACGTCCATTGTCTGCTCAGCCTACGATGCAGCCCTCATGAAGCAAATCGCAGAGCTATTCGCAACGCCGACCTTCCGCATTTATCCCAACAGCGACATTCGAGGCGTCTGCTTCGGGGGCGCCATGAAAAACATCTACGCCATCGCAGCGGGGATCGCGTATGGCCTCGGCTTTGGAGACAACACAAAAGCCGCGCTCATCACGCGCGGGCTTCACGAAATGCGCAAGCTGGGCGTTGTCAAAGAGTGTAGGCCAGAAACGCTCAACGGCCTCGCAGGCCTTGGCGATTTGTGCGTCACTTGCCTATCGCAACACAGTCGCAATTACCGCTACGGCCTACTCATCGCTGAAGGGCTCTCTCCGGAGGGAGCTCGTCAAAAAATCGGGATGGCCGTCGAGGGCATTTATAGCTGCGTCTCTGGACATGAGCTCGCTTTACGCCATCACATCCCAGCGCCCATTTGCGAGGCCACCTATGCGGTGATCTACAAGGGATTGGATCCGCGAGAAGCGGTCAAGGGATTGCTCGCTCGCGCCATTAAAGAAGAGCATTTGTGAGCCAGAAGCGCAAACGTCCTGCGCCAGCAAAATCGCCCTTTTGCGGGTTGGCTCGTATGAGTGCCCAAATCCCCGTCGTCACCGCAGAGGAAATGGCTCGCGTCGAGCAGTGGGCGGTGGAAAACGGCGCTGATCTTGAGGCTTTCATGGCGGCGGCGGGAGCGCATGTCGCGCGTGCTGCGCGCGATGTAGTAGGGCCCATCCCAAAACGGATCGCGCTTCTCGTAGGCAAAGGCAATAAAGGCGGCGACAGCTTCGCCGCAGGCCTCGAGCTCCTCAAAGCTGGATACAGTGTCGAGGCGCTCTGTGCTGTGCCGCTTGCTCAATGTAGCGCGCTCAGCCGCCGCTTTGGGAAGCGCTTTGAGCAAAGCGGCGGCCTTTTCCGCCCGCTTGCCAAAGAGTGGGGAGAATACGATCTGTTCATTGACGGCCTGCTCGGCACCGGCTTTCGGGGATCGCCCGATGCGGTGATGGAAGAGGCCATCATGCGCGCAAATGCCACGCGTAAATCCATTGTCGCAATCGATCTTCCTTCAGGGCTCAACGGAGCGAGCGGCGTTGCAAGCCCCCACACCATTCAAGCGACGCAGACCATCACGCTCGGTCTACCCAAAATTGGCTTATTTCTTCAGGACGGATGGAACTACGTCGGCAAGCTCCGCATTGAGAACATCGGGCTGTCAGAATCTGCCATGCGCGAAGCAAAGCCGGTGGCCTACGTCCCAAATCCCAGCGCGCTCGAGTTGCCGACGATCGTACGAAAGCGCCACAAATACCAGCGCGGCTTTGTGGTTGGATTCGGTGGCTCTGAGGCGCTCAAAGGCGCGCCCAAACTCAGCGCTCTCGCTGCGCTCCACGCAGGATCTGGCATCGTCAAGCTCTTCAGTCTCGAAGAGATTGGCCCTGTTGCAGACGAGCTCATCTGTCAGCGCTTTGAGGAAAAAGCCTGGAACGCTGCGCTTGCCAAGGCGCAAGCTGCATTCATCGGACCGGGGCTTGGGCGAAGCGCGCTTGCAGAGCAGTGGTGCCAGAAGCACATCGCAACGATTCAGCAGCCTTGTGTCATCGATGCAGACGCACTCCATTTCTTAGGAAAAATGCCTGCACATGCGCTCTTAACGCCGCATCGCGGAGAAATGAGCCACCTTCTCGGGATGAAGCAACCCGATGCGGACGACGCCACCTTCTTGCGTCGCTGCCAAGAGTTTGTGAACTCACGAAAGGTTGTATTGATCTTGAAGGGAGCTCCCACCTGGATTTTGGCCGCAGGAAAGCTGCCCACCGTGGTTCCACACGGCGATCCGGGGATGGCCACCGCGGGAGCTGGCGACGTGCTCACGGGCATCGTCGCTGCGCTCCTCGCACAAGGCAAGGAGTGTTTCGATGCGGCGGTGCTCGGCGTCGTGCTGCATGGACTCGCAGGCGAGGCTGCGGCCGCGGCGAAGACGTCGTATGGGTACACAGCGAACGATCTGATCGCGTCGCTTCCCCTAGCGTTTAAGGCTTTGCAGAGAAGACTTTAAGAGGAGCTTGTATGTAAACGTGGCGGCTTAAACCGAGTTTTGTGTTTAAGCCGCCACGTTTAGCGTGATCAAACGTGGCGGCTTAAACACAAAACCTGTTTTCATCCGCCACGTTTACGGAAATTCAACTTAGGCCTCAACTTGGGCCTTTCTTCGGACATTTCCCCTGTCATTTCCTAGGCTCTGCCGAAAATACGCAATCGTCTTCGCGAGCCCCTCAGCGAGCGGGATTTTTGGTTCCCAGCCAAGCAGGCTTCGCGCCTTGGCGATATCAGGGCGTCGTTGTTTGGGATCGTCGGATGGGAGAGGATGAACCATGAGTTGGGAGCGAGATCCAGTTTGGCGGAGCACTTCTTCGGCAAGCTCGCGGATGGTGAATTCGATGGGGTTGCCGATGTTGATGGGGCCTGTGACGGTGCCGTCGGTTCTCATGAGGCGCACGATGACTTCGATTAAATCGTCGACGTAACAAAAGGAGCGGGTTTGTGTTCCTTCGCCGTAGAGGCTTAAAGGGTCTCCTCGGAGGGCTTGGACGATGAAGTTGGAGACGACTCTGCCGTCGTTGGGATGCATGCGGGGGCCGTAGGTGTTGAAGATGCGGCCGACCTTGATGGGGAGGTGGTACATGCGGGCGTAATCGAAGAAGAGCGTTTCTGCGCACCGCTTTCCTTCGTCATAGCAGGAGCGAATGCCGATGGGGTTGACGTTGCCCCAATAG
>CAYGHT010000084.1:0-6774 GCA_964349755.1 uncultured bacterium | reverse complement strand
GGCTAGTGTAGTTGCCACAGTCGCCGGGCTTTTCCTCGTGGTAATCGCCGCCCTTGTTCGGTATCTATATCCCTCTCTCCCACTGAATCAACTCTACATCCGAGTTCCTGCTGCTACTCCTCTCAACCCTGTAGCGCCCGCCGTTCCTCTGCCCAATGTCGAACCTCCAGCTTCTGTATCTGCAGCAGTTCCCGCTTTAATACCTTCTGGGAAGGTTTCTGATTCGAGTAGAAATTCAAAGGAGTCTTCAAAAACCCGTGAAACAAGATCTGTATCCTCCGCAGCTCCTGCTACATGTACACTTGGAGAGTACCGAATCCAAGATGTTTCTCCTCTCGATCACATCATTCTTTTCAATGGTCGAGAATTGAAATGTGCTGGGTTGGTAGACATTTCCAAGTGGAAAGTGAATGACAAAGTCATCTTAATGCAAGATGCCATGCAAAACAAAGGATGGTACCTTGTAAGGAATGAGAGGCTGTCCCAGGAAAGCTGTTTTTCTCCTTATGGGACGATGTCAACACCAACCATTGGTGGATCACTAACGTCTATCAGGAGTAAAACGCTATGGCAGGATTCAATCAGCCAAGTGCAAGTGAACGAAGGCCAGATTTGTTTCTATCAACATCGTCTAATCCAAAGTCATAGTGGTGTCCCTCAAAACTGGAAGGCAGGGGATCTTGTTAACCTGGTGCAAGAAGGGAAAAGCAAGTATCTCAACAACCTGACCAAGAACAACAGTAGGATCAACGTTTAATAAAAATCGTCTTTTGGGCCCACTATACTTCCCAAATAATTTTCCTGCGATATGACAGGTTTACCACTTTCTTGCTCTAGCTGGCGTCTTGCATCGCCAGCAATTTTACCGCCAATCTTAGCTGCAGTTTTGTTCTCATCAAATCCTTGTGCATTTCGATTGACGGCAATTTCTTTGGTTGAGGCTTCGCCCAACATAGAAAAGATCAACTCAAGGTCTGTCATGTGGTCTCGGAGATTTTCTCGTTCGAGTCCTTTGTGTTCTTTATATTCTGAAGGAGTCATCCCAAATGTAGCCTTGGAAATCTCAGCTGTCAAAATTGCATATTCTCTCTGAAGTTTGATGCCCCTTTTGTCCCATTCATCAGTCAATTCTTCGCGGATTGCAATCCCTCGCATCCGCTTTTCGATCCACTCATCGCTATAACCCTTGGCTTTGTAGATTTCGCGGGTGCGTTTGGTGGCAAGCTCAGGGTCTTCAATCTCTTGAATGCGTTCGTAGCCTATTTGAGCCAACCACCGTTTGAAAGGTTCTGCTTTTAGGGAAGGGATCGACTGAATGATCCGAAAAACGGTTTCGGTGTTGGCAGTATCAGTCTCATATTTTTTACCATCGCTAGATTCTAACTTCAGTTGTACGATTTTTCCGTACAACTGACTAAACCCTTCTTTTTCAGAAAGTTGAATCTTTAAATCTGACCAATATCGCCTGGGATTAGAGCTGTCCGTTAAAGCTTCTATGATATCGACAACAGAAAAATACCATTCGCCTTTATGAAAGAGACGGCGAATTTTCTTATCTTCAAAAACAGCTATTTTATTGGCTGTTTTTTGAAGTTCTTTTTCTGAATTCTGCATATTGGTCACCTACGAGGCTGAAAATAAAAGAAAAATTGTAAGCGAGTAGATTGCGAAAAGCAAGCGCTTATGAGGTCTTCTTCTGTCATACATCACTCCTTAAGTTGTTTTATCCAATTCTCGATGAAGGATGTAGCCATCTTGGTAGCTTCCGTCGGGATTCCGTATAGCCCGAGGGAGAGTGCCCACGATGTTAAATCCCAATTTTTGGTAGAGCCGGATTGCAGAGATATTCTGACTAAGCACCATGTTGAATTGCATCGCCCGGAATCCTCGATCTTTAGCGATCTGCAGGGAAGCTTTGATGAGGAGCGTACCAATTCCTTGACCTCGATGAACGCCCTTCATCATGTATGCAGCATTCGCAATGTGGTTCGATCGCCCAGAATAATTCGGCTTGAGGTAGAACCCACCCACTATCTCTTTCGTTGAGAAATTCTGGCAAACATGCACCATTGATCCAGGTCCAAAAAACTGACGATGAAATTCCTCTTTGCTATTGGATTCATAGGGAAATTGAGCCCCCGTATCGACCACTTCTCGAAAGATCGCATGAAGTTCTGCTTCATCTTCTTGGTTGAATGGCCTGAGGATCATTCCTAAACGACCCAGCTTTTCATGAAGATCGGCCAAAGGCTCCATGCACATAACCTTGTTCCCTAAATCTTTTGGGCGAGCTTCCGATTGGATTGAAGTTTTCCGATTTAAGCGCGAAGTTTTCAGTCCTTTTGCATAGAGAGCCACTCCCTGATGAACAAGACCCGCTTCTTCAGCAGATAAACAGAGAAGGGCTTCCTTGGTTTGGGTGAAAGCAATCGGTTCAAAAGCGTTGAGCGTTTCTTGCCCTAATTGGGTGAGTCGTACAAATCGTTTTCGTCTATCCTTCTCATCGGAGGAACATTCGATATATCCTTTTTTCAGAGCTCTGGCAATCAACCTGCTCGCCGTTGACTTATCGAGCAATAAACGCTCCGCAATTTCCCCCATTGTAGGAGAGTTACAACAAGTCAGCTCAATCAGAAGGTGGCGCTCTGCTAAGGTCACCCCAATCTCAAAATAGGCATCATTCAGAAGGCCTAGCTCTCGCACAACACTTCTTGCGTTCTGTCTTAGGAGGTTGATCTCTTCATTCAAAATATTTTTCATATCAGGCAAAATAGTTGTATAATACAACCATTATAGAGGGGGCAAACTTTCACTGCAAGGAATTTTGAAAAGCTGTTCTTGCCTAGAGAGAATCAGCCTCAATATCCAAAAAAACGCTTATCTGCTAGAAGATATCTTGGCAAAAATTTATTGCAAGTTGACTGAGAACCAAAAGCTTGGCATGATGCGGGCCCCCTTTCGGCGGAGGAGATTATTTTGGGGATTCATCCCTAAACTTGTAATAGGAGCATCTATGAAAAACCTTGTATTATTGCTTATGACAGCAACTTCCCTTTTCGCAGCACCGCAAACGATTGTTTTTGACTTTGGCGGAGTCATGACAGGACAGTCTAATCGAGAGGCTATAGTCGATTTTCTTCGCGCCTCTTTTCAACTTTCCGAGGAAGAGTTTGAAAAGATCAATACAGAGAAGAGACAGGCTGTAAAACGAGGAAAAACAGACGAGCAATTTTGGCTAGAATTTGCGAAGCGAAAAGATGTTCATTTACCAGACACTTGGACCCACGATTTCAAGCGAGTCATGAAAGATGCGATTGGCATCAATCCAGAGATGTACACCCTAGTGGATCAGCTGAAAGGGAAAAAGATTTCGATCGCCCTTCTATCGAATATCGATGAACGCCTATCCAAGTTGATTCGCGAGTTTGGGCTGTACGCTCCTTTCGAGCCTTGTCTACTTTCTTGCGAAATTGGCGTGGAAAAGCCAGACCCCAAAGCGTATTCCATCCTACTCGATAAATTGGGCTTACCAGCTAAAGATGTCGTCTTCATCGACGACAGACCAGAAAACGTGGAGCAAGCGAAAAAATACGGATTGGATGCGATTTTATTCGAGTCTCCAGAACAACTTCGCCAAGAATTGCACCAAAGGAACCTCTTTTGAACCCTTCTTCCCTCATTACGCAGCGGTTAACTTTACGACCCTGGAAGCTGGAGGACTTTGAATCTCTTGCCAGGTTGAATGCAGATCCGCGCGTGATGGAATATTTTCCTTCCGTCTTAAATCGCGAAGAAAGCAACCAAATGGCTATGAAGCTGAAAGCCAAGCTCGAGGAAAAAGGATGGGGTTTTTGGGCCACAGTTCTATCAGACTCTCAGGAGTTCATCGGGTTCATCGGTCTCAATGAACTGACCAAAGAGGCTTTTCCTGCTCCTTTCACACCTGCGGTAGAAATTGGATGGCGGCTTGCTTTCGATCATTGGGGGAAAGGGTATGCGACCGAAGGAGCCTTAGCTGCTCTCCGATACGGATTTGAAGAGCTTGAGCTACCAGAAATCGTTTCTTTCACTGCCATCCAAAACACTCGTTCTCAGCAAGTGATGGAGAGAATCGGTATGCATCGAAATCTCAAAGAGGATTTCGAGCATCCTAAACTTCCGGAAGGTCATTGGTTAAGAAGGCATGTGCTTTATCGCCTGTCTTGCCAGGATTGGAGCAAAGTGGCCAAGCAAATCTATTTAGCCCCCTATTCGGAAGAGTGGCCAAAAGAGTTTGAAAAGGAAAAAGCTATCCTTCTCCGAGAGATTGGCGCGTGGGCTCAAGATATTCAGCATATTGGAAGCACAGCAATTCCTGGGCTTGCTGCCAAGCCTGTGATCGACATTCTGATTGGAGTCAAAAGTCTCCAAGAAGCAGATCGATATTGCATTTCAAGAATTGAAAAATTAGGCTATGCCTACATTCAGAAATACGAAGCGGAAGCACCTCAGAGAAGGTATTTTCAAAAAACCAATCCGGATGGAGCCAGAACACACCAAATTCATTTGGTTGAGATAGGGAGTGACTGGTGGGAACGACACTTGCTCTTTCGCGACTATCTTCGCTCTCATCCCGAAGCGGCTAGAGAATACGAACAGCTAAAGAAGTCTCTGGCAAAAAGACACTCGGATACAAATGAGTATGCGACCGCAAAAACTGCTTTTATTCGCAAAATGGAAAGCGAGGCTCGTAAGAAGCTTTGATTGCGATCATAACGGTACGAAAATGAGTTCTATCTCTTAAGAGGAGGCGCTTCTATGGCTTTTATTGAGTATTCTGAAAACGGGAACAGCCCGCTTCAAAAGCTGTTAGGACATAACCCCGAAGTGCTAAAAAAATGGGATCTGCTCTTGGACACTTTTTACAAATTTTCCAGCTTTGATCCAACTTTGCAAGAAGAAGTGAGACGAGCAATTGCTTATCAGATCGGCTGCGCCCAATGCATGTCATTTGGATGCCCTTCTCAGATAATCAAAGACCCTAAGACAAAACTGGCTGTTGATTTTGCCAGAAAAATGGCGCAAACACAGCTTCCTATTTCTAAAGAAGACATCCATGGACTAAAGAAATATTTTTCGGACCGAGAGATTGCAGAGCTGTGCGCATTCATAGCGTTTGGAGCGGGTTACGCGAGATTCGGAGCTTCTTTATCTGTGGACATTCCATAAGTATTGAAAAACCAAGCTCCAATTCAGCCGGTTAAGGTAGATTCCCTACATGTTCTCCTATAGATTCTTCTATCAACTCAACTTGAGGCTCTAAGGGATCATTTTTTCCTTGAGCTTTCCGTTGTGTCTGAAGCTTAGCACAATCAACCAACCTTTCCCACATAGCGGGATCTCTCGATTGTCCTCCAGTAGATAAATCAGAAAAAGAGAGCTGTGCTTGGGCTTGGATGCTTTTCCAATGTATAAAATGGACAATAGTTTCCAACATTTCATTCTCGACAATATATTCAGCTACAAGAGAAATTACATCGTAACAATTGAAGAACGGTGAGTCGGCAACAGAATGTTGTATTGTAGATGCAAGGTTTTGTTGTGCGATTCTCAGAGCAACTCCTTCTGGCGAATTCTCAGAAACGTTCCCCAAAAGCGTAAATTTACGTGCTGGCATATTCCGCACCATTCTGCAGCTTTCAGCAACAAATTGAATTTGGTTCTTCGTCGTATTGATGATGGCGACATACAAGGAACGATTATTATGAACATGCATCCCATTTCGAAATATCACAGGCGCCATTGGATAGGGGCCTTGATCTAGCATGTAGCTCTTTGTTCTTTCAGGTAAACCCCTATATGCGCCTGGACAGGCATTTTTCTGTTTTTTCTGAGTGTCTAAGCACTCACTCCAAGCATCCAACCACGTGCGACGATGTTTTACATCAACGCAATCACATCGATTATTACAGGTGGGCTTGTTATCTTTAAAAAATTCATCAGTTCTTAAACATACCATTTCATAATTGAAATCAAACACAGACGAAACGTTTCTATGAATGAAGGTTGCGGCGCTCATTTAATGCTCCTTACCGATTCTTTGTTTTTATTTGCACATCTATTTTAATGGAAACGATCATTTAATTAAAACGATTGTTTATTATTATCGGAAGTATACTGGAACATATTGACCCCCAGGAAATTAAATGAAAGTGAGTATGCCGTTCAAAACCAGCTGGGGCTGCTCGAGGTATAGCAAGCCAGCTGCTAGCGGGTCCAGCAAAGGCCGTTCCAGGCTACAGTCAGACTTTGGAGCGAGTCACTACTGTCCTTGGTATGTTGATGAGCAAATTTTTCTAAAAAAGTTCCAAGCATGCGAAGAATATGCCCCCCTACAAGAGCGCCACAGCCGATCACCGTCCAAGTATTAAGAGCCCAGGTCGGAATTGCACCAGGATTGCATACGGCTTGGAAATGTACAGCACTAACTCCACCGATTAACAAACCGGCAGCGAAAGTACCAAGGATTTTCATAACACGGCCTATAACTGCTATTACTTTCAATGTGGTGGTCTTATAATTTGCTTTGTCAAATGCTTCCATTTGGTCAAAGGCAAGAAGGGTACTATAGCAGGTGCTTGCAAAAGCTGCGGCGATCAAGTAAGGACCTATGGGCATACGATTCTCCTTCAGGGGTCAGTTTTTGGAGGAATAATTGAATTGCAATTTCCTCTATGAAAATGCTCGGAGCGGGACTCGAACCCGCACGGTTTATTCAACCAAGGGATTTTAAGT
>CAYGHT010000083.1:0-6783 GCA_964349755.1 uncultured bacterium | reverse complement strand
ACTACCTGGCCGGCGTTTAGCCTCAAGGACTACCTTGGGGCTTTTCGCTTTTTACAGGATATAGATGGAATCCATATCCTCAAGCCTAAAATCGCAACTCCCTTTCGCCTTCGGGCGCGAAGCGCGCCTTTCACCTCAGTTGAATCCTTGCTTCCCAACGGAAACGTTCACGAATCTCCTCCAGGCGCTTTGACCTAACCTTGCGAAAAATATCCCAGAAGCCTATGGAAAAACAGAAAAGGGGAAACGGTCTCATGCGGCATGTCGTGGCACTTTTCGGAGAAGCGGAGAAGGGGCAATTCAAAACGCCCTATTTTCTTAAAAGCTTGCCGCAGCTCATTGATCTGCTCGGCCAGCCGCCTCATGAGAGCGAGGGGTTGTTTTTTGCCATTCAAGCATTGCTCTTTGAGCGAGAACTCATCTATTTCCGCGTTGCGGAAGAGGGGTTTAGCATCGCGGATTACTACAATGGCTTAAAAATCCTTGAAGATAGAGAGGTCGTGAAACGGCTTCACGCCATCTGTCTGCCTGGCGTGGGCGATGGAAAAATCATCGATGCATCACAGAACATCTGTTCTTTGCATCGAAGCTTCCTCATCACCTCGGAGCGGGACTTATTTGACTATCTGACGAATTCTAAACGCTCGTCTTTGTGAAGAATTCGACAATTCCTTGCTCAGTTGCTTTAAGCGCCTTGGCTCCCACCTTCCAGTTCGCAGGGCACACTTCGCCATTTGCTTCATGAAACGCCAACGCATCGACCATCCGCAACGCTTCATCTACAGAGCGCCCTAATCCCAAATCGTTGATCACTTGATGGCGAATCACCCCTTCGCGATCGATGAGAAAAAGCCCGCGATACGCAACGCCATCTTCTTCTTTGAGAACGTGAAAGCTCCGCGCAATTGTTTTGTGGATGTCGGAGACGATCGGGTACGTAATCCCCTGAATGCCGCCAGCGTGTTTGCTGATTTTGAGCCATGCTAGGTGCGCATAGCAGCTGTCGACAGAACAGGCGATCACTTGCGCGCCGCGCTTGTCGAACTCTTTCAATTTGTCTTGAAATGCGTGTAACTCCGTCGGGCACACAAATGTAAAATCAAGCGGGTAGAAAAAAAACACAATGTATTTACCCACGTAATCCGACAGGCAAAAGTCATCGATGATCTTATCTTTGATGACTGCTTGCGCTTTAAACTCTGGCGCTCGTTCTCCAACTAAAGGCATACTTATTCTCCAAACAGTTCTCTTGCAGATTCTAGCCACTGCTCTTGCGCAAGTTCGGTTTCCCGGCCATGACCTGGAATGACCCGCGTCTTGAGTGGCAATGCAGCCAGCCGCTTCAGCGAGGGCCACATTCTGGCCGCCTCCGCCGTCGGCACACTCAACGTCCCAAATGCCCCCCGAAACAGCGTATCGCCAGAAAGGAGCACTCCTTGCTCTTTCAAATAAAAACAAACACACCCTGGCGAGTGGCCCGGAGTGTGGATCACTTCAAGTCGAAGTTCTCCCACTTCCACAATTTGACCGTCGCTGAGAAGCCCATCGGGCTCTTCGCCTTGAATGGGCACCAGCGCGCGGAGTCGATCCGTCCCCGGATGGCGGACATTTTCCGCATCTTCTCCATGCACCCAAAGCGTTGCTTTCGTTTGCACCTTCAACGGATGAACGTCTGCGATGTGATCCCAATGCGAATGGGTCAGCAAAATCTTCTCAATGTAAAGCTGCTTTACAGCCGCCCTTTCCAAGAGCACCGGCGTAGATCCTGCCGCCGGATCCACCACAGCCGCTCGCTTTGTCACCGAGCACCCAAGCAAAATCGCATTTGTCTGCAGCGGCCCTGCAGCAATTACATCAAGGAGTAGCATTGCACTGGAGAGGACTTGAACCTCTGACCCCCTGGTTCGTAGCCAGATACTCTATCCAACTGAGCTACCAGTGCGTGTTAAACGGAAGGGGCGATTATGACTGAACTCGAGATTCGAGATCAAGGCAAAAGGAAGAAGTCAGAATGCGGAAGGCAGAAGGAGGAAGTAAGGCGGTTGTGATAGGAATAAATTTAATTTGTCAGCCAGCGCCTCAAATAGTAGCGCAGCTCGCGGTTTTGAACATTCCATGGTCGTTTTGAAGGGTAAATTCCCCAACTTCATGGTCGAAAATCAGGGATACTTACAATGCGTTTAAAATAAGCGAGATAAGACTATAATTCCGCTTAAAATAGGCCTGTTTTTTAGAGGCCATGGTCAAAATATGGGGATAATTTTCTAAATCCATGGTCAAAAACCATGCATATCTACCGCCCGATCAGGACGGCAAGCCAGCGCCAGAGGGCAGACTTTTTGAAGCGGAGTAAATCGAGCAGCTCTCGTTGGGATAGGCGGATGACTTGGGGCGGTTTTTTGCCTGGCATGAACTGCGGGCCCTCGCCGACTTCAGCAAATGGCGCCACGGTGCGGTACTGGTAGCCGTGGACGAAGTCGGTGCCTCGAAAAGGAGCGGAAAATTCTAACTCGACGAGGGATTTCCAGTCGCGATCGGCTTTGTGTCCCCAGGCTCCTATTTTTTTGAGCATTTCGTCTTTGGTGCGGACCCAGCTGAAGTGGTGCACGAGGGGCTGGCCGTCGCAACCGGTGACGTGGCGGCGCTTAGGGCCGGGGAGCAAATCGTAAATCGCATTGCGCTCGTCTTGGTGTAGAAGCAGGTCGGTGGTGAGCGCGCGGCGTTTGGCGAGAACGGGAGAATCTTCCCAGACAAGGGCTTGGTTGGCAGGGTCGCGAAAATACCAATAGTTTGCCAGGCGCATCGCGGTGTGCTGATGGTAATCGCTCGCATCGAGCCATTCGGCAAGCCTACAACCATCGGCGATTTCGTCTGCGTCGAGAAAGAGGACCGATTCGATCGTCTCTTTCAAAAATGAGGCGGCGATGAGACGCGAACAGCTGTGCCAAAAATGGGCAGGTGCTACGCTCTGGAAAATACGACGGGGGATTTCGGAAGGGATGAACGGATACTCGACAAACAGGCAGTCTGGATGGGCGTGGTAGATCTGTTCCAAGAGGAAACGGTCTTCTGGCGTGCCGTCAAAAAAATGGTCGCACACGGGGACGATGATCTGGGTAGCAAATTTGCTGGCTTGGGTGAGACAATTACTGATGAATCGCTTCTCATTGGAACAAAAATTAACGATGGCGGCGATGGATTGTGTTTGCATTTGAACAGGAGTATACTTGAGGGATCATGAAAATCGCAATTCTTGGCGCTGGAAAGACCGGCGCGTACGCCGCCTCCGTTCTTGCGCATGAAGAGCACGACGTGACGCTCATCGATCGCGACGCTGGCACATTGGCGCAAGCGGGACGGGAATCGGATGTGGCGACGTTGCTCTCTCAAGGCTTGGATGAGGCTCTGTTTGGAGAGCTTTTAGAGGCCAAGCCGGATCTTTTTTTTGCAGCGACAGGAGATGATTCTTACAATCTCACTGCGTGCGCTTTGGCAAAAAATATGGGGCTCCCTAAAACAGCTGCGCGGATCAAATCGCCCTGGCTTCTCCAGGCTCGAGGCCTCGATCTCAAGCGTCTATTTTACGTGGATCATTTCGTCGGCGCTGAAATGGCAGCAGCGCAGGATCTGCTCAGCATTCTCATCCATTCTGCAGACATTGCGTTTGACCATTTTGCCGATGGGGCAATTCTCATGCGCACAATCCAGATTCCGAGCACATGGACAAAAGGGGATGTTTTGATCCGCGATCTCGGTCTTCCAGAGAATTTGATCGTCGGGCTGATTCGTCGCAGGGCGTCGATTTTATTTCCTCACGGAGATGATGTAATTTTAGGAAGCGATGAAGTGACTTTAGTGGGCGATGCGAAGATCATGCATACACTCCACGAGTTTTTTCACGTTCCGCAGAGAAAAATCAAATCGGTCGTCATGGTGGGAGGCTCTTCTGTCGCATTGCATTTGACGCGGCTTTTGCTGCAACAGCGGGTGGCTGTCCGCATCATCGAAAAACGGGCATCTCGCGCGTTAGAGCTGGCCGATTTGGTACCGATTGCGACGGTGATCCATCGCGACGCAAAGGACTCTGCGCTTTTCAGCGAAGAGCACATCGAAGGGGCCGATGCGGTGGTGACTTGCACGGAAGATGATGGGACGAATTTGCTCATTGGATCCATGGCGCGCCAGCTCCAGTGTCCAAAGGTGATCGCATTGGTGAATGATCCGGTCAATAGCTCGCTCTTTGAAAAGGTCGGAATCACTGTGGCCTTGTCTGCACGTGTGAATGTGGCGAACCGGTTGCTTGCCATGCTCCATCAAGACACGATTCACTCCGTTGGATCGCTCTCGAACGACACCGCAAAAATCGTCGAGCTGAAAATTCCAGCTTCTTCTCGCTGCATCGGCATTCCACTGGCTGAACTCAGTGCGCATTGGCCGAAGGACTTTTTGATTGCGGCCATTGTAAATCGGGGCCGCGTGATGGTGGGTCGCGGCCATAGCATCTTGTGTCCCGACGACACGGTGATCGCGATCTCAGGACCGAACCATCTGGAACAACTTCACAAGCTTTTCTCATGACCCGTCTGCTTGCTAAGTTCTTATTCCTCTTGTCCTGGATCTTGATTCTCCCTCTTCTCATCGCTGCCTACTACGAGTTCGTAGCTCCTGACGTGCATCCTCAACCTCATGCAACTGCAGCATTTGGCTGGACAATTGCGATTGCACTTGGAGCTGCGAGCGCATTGTGGGTTTCTGATCGGAATGCAAGCGATGCGCTTCGAAGACGCGAAGGGATTTTGCTCGTAGTGGCCATCTGGCTTGTGACCTCTTGCATCAGCGCACTTCCCTTTGTTTTCAGCGGAACGCTTGAAAAACCGCTCGATGCCTACTTCGAGGCGATGTCAGGGCTCACGACCACGGGAGCTTCGATGATCTCGGCGAAAGCCTACGCTCCAGAAGGACATGAGATCCCGGTCCACATCACGAACCCTCACGTACCTGGCAAAACGTACACATTTTATGGAACGGTTGCGCCCATCCGAGATCCTACAAGTGGGCTTGTTCTATATTCAGGAGTGGAAGCCGTGAGCAAAGCGGTTCTTCTTTGGCGCAGCCTCATCCAATGGATCGGCGGCCTTGGCATCGTCGTTATTTTTCTCACAGTTTTGCCAGCTCTGCATGTGGGCGGTAAATTTCTCTATCAGGTCGAGACAACGGGCCCAATCAAAGAGGGCATTAGTCCGCGCATCAAAGAGACCTCGGAGCGCCTTTGGAAACTCTATTTAGGATTGACGATCGGCGAAATTGCCCTTTTGATGATAACGAATGCAGAATTGCCTCTTTTCGATGCGGTTTGCATTGCGCTCAGCAACATCTCGACAGGAGGTTTTTCGGTGCGCAACCAGAGCATTGGAGCCTACGGCCAGGCCGCTACAGAGTGGGTTGTTTTCGCATTCATGCTGGCTGGAAGCATCAATTTCTCGCTCTATTTCCAAGCGCTCCGTTGGCAAAAACTTCGCCTCGCCATGCCCGATCTATTGCTGTTTTTGGGTGTTGCTCTTGCTGGATGTCTACTCGTCTCTGCTTGGCTCGTTGGTTCTTATTCGGTTGGCGACGCCCTTCGACTGGGCAGCTTTCAAGCGCTTTCTATGCAAACGTCCACCGGCTTTGTCACTGCGAACTACGATCTTTGGCCCTTCGCTCCACAAATGTTCATGTTGCTTCTCATGTTCGTCGGAGGCATGTCGGGATCGACAGCGGGCGGCATTAAAACATCGCGCTTTTACATCCTCTGCAAAATCGTTCAACATCGGCTCGAATCGATCTACCGGCCAGACAGCGTGAGACGCCTCCGCATCGGCCTTGCCGAAGTGGACGATAAGAATGCGCTCACCGTCCTCGCGTTTTTTTGCATCGTTGCTTTTTTTACAATTCTCGGAACAGTGAGTCTCGTCCTCGATGGCATCGATCCAGAAACTTCGCTCGGACTCATCGCTTGCTTTCTCAACAACGTAGGAGCCGCCTTCCGCGCTGCAGGTCCTGTCGATTCGTTCGGGTTTTTATCTTCTGGAGCAAAAATTCTCTCGATTGTATGGATGCTCTTGGGGCGTCTTGAGTACTACGTGATGCTGCTCCTCTTCTTGCCTTCGTTTTGGAAAGCTCGCTAAAAAGATAAAACCACAGAGGGCACAGAGATCACAGAGTTTTCTCTGTAGTTCTCTGTGCCCTCTGTGGTTAACCACTGGAAGCAAAGTTGTGTAAAGCGGCTTTACATCATGCCGCCGAAGTCCATTCCTCCCATGCCGCCCATACCGGGATGCTGTGGAGCGGGAGCTGAGAGTTTCTTCGGCTCTGGCTTGTCTGTGATCATGGCAGCGACGGTGACCAACAATCCTGAGACCGATGCTGCGTGCACGAGAGCGCTTTTTGTGACTAAGACGGGATCGATGACGCCGTCTTTTACGAGATCGGAAAACTCGTCGGAGAGACCGTTATAGCCCCACGAACCTTCTTTCTCTGCGATTTTTTCTGCAATGTGCGCGCCCATTTTACCGCAGTTATTGGCAATCGCTGCGGCTGGAGCCGAGCAGGCTTTGCGAATGATGTCGATGCCGATTGCGACATCTCCTGTCGCTTTCAATGCATTGAGCGCTTTGGCGGCTCGAAGAAGCGCAACGCCGCCGCCGGGCACGATGCCTTGCGACACGGCTGCGCGGGTGGCATGCAGAGCATCTTCAATGCGGGCTTTCTTTTCATTGGCTTCCGTTTCAGTGACCGCTCCAA
>CAYGHT010000082.1:0-6800 GCA_964349755.1 uncultured bacterium | reverse complement strand
AGCTGGGTCACTGGAATCCCCTTCAAAAGCGCAATTTGTGACCGCTCGAGGTATATAGAAGCTGGCACAATTTCTCACAAGATTTTTACCTCAAACATCTAACAATCAATGCAGTTTGCCACAAGCAGAGGCTTCAGGTATACTGCCGTCCCCCAACGAAAAGCAGCCATGACGATTAGCAACGCCCTCTCTAAACACCCTGAAGGAAGCCTCCGACAACTCTGGAGCATCTCCCTTCCCCTCATGATCTCGACCCTTGCGTCGCTATTCATGATTTTCACCGACCGCATTTTTCTCGCTCACTACTCGTTCAACGCCTTCAACGCGGCCACGACCTCGGGCACCATCGCCTGGGCCTTCATGGCCGGTTTTTCGATGATCACCGCTATGTCTGAAGTGTTTGTCGCCCAGTATAATGGAGCAAAACTCTTCGAGAAGTTAGGAACTCCTGTTTGGCAAATGATTTGGGTTTCGCTCTTCTCGTTTGCTTTCTTCATTCCAATGGGCCTGTGGGGCGGGTCGGTGATTTTTTCTGGTGATTTGTATGCCGATTTAGAAATCAGCTACTTCCGCTGGCTCATGTTCTTTGGTCCGAGCGTGGCCCTGATGACGGCGTTCTCCGGTTTTTTCATCGGTCGCGGCAAAACTTCCGTGCTGATCTGGCTCGCCATCGGTGCGAATGCCATCAACATCGCGCTCGACTGGGCGCTCATTTTTGGAATTCCCGGCATCCTCCCTGAATTCGGCATCGAAGGCGCTGCCATTGCGACCTGCATTGGTTACTTCTTCCAAGCTGCCATCTTGGCACTGCTTTTCTTTAGAAAATTGAACCGCGATCAATTTGGCACCAATCGATGGCGACTCAATTGGCCCGAAATGAAAAAGTGCTTTCGGGTCGGCGTGCCGCAAGGCGTTTTCTGTACGCTCGAAATCATTGGCTGGGCCCTTTTTTATTGGCTCATGACCCGCATCAGCGAGCATCACATCACCATCTCCAGCATCTGCCAAAGTTTCGTCATTCTCTTTTCATTTTTCTACGATGGCCTCAGTCGCGGAGCCTCCGCCGTAGCAGGCAATCTCATCGGCGCCGGCAAACACCACTTGGTCTCAAAAGTGCTCCGCGGCGGCGTTTCATTGCTCGCCCTCTTCTCGCTCACCACCGCGATCTTCTTGGTCATCGACCCGAAAGACACCACCCAACTGCTCTTTTTTCACCATTTGGACTCCGCTGCCGTAACCGTCAGTCCGCAATTTGAAAGCGGCCTTGCCACCTGCCTCATTTACTCCTTCGTCTTCCTGTTCTTCGAAGGGTGTCGCTGGCTTTTATCGGGACTACTTGTTGCCGCAGGAGACACTCTGTTTTTGCTGATTGCAGGTCCCCTCACCGTCTGGGTGTTTTTAATTCTTCCCATCTATCTGTTCGTCGTCCGATGGAGTTTGCCTGTCGAATTTGCTTGGCTGCTGACCGTCGTGTACAGCCTGCTAGGTCTGGCAATTTATTGGATCCGCTTTCGCCAAGGCGCATGGCAAAAGATCGATTTAGTGAAAGACAGAGTGAAAGTGGCAGTGAAGAGCGAAGAGGCGTAAACCAAAGTTATAACCACAGAGAGCTTGAGAGAACACAGAGGCTTTGAAACGCGCATTTTTTCCTCTTTTCTCTGTGTTCTCTGTGCTCTCTGTGGTTATAACTTTGGTTCATTTCTCAAAGCGTCATGGGCCCCGCATCCGTGAGCGCAGGCTCGCCAAAGAACTGCATGGGGCCTGGACTCTGGTAGCTGTCATCCAGCTCCCAGCTCTTGCGCTGCCTTGCGAACTGCATGAATGCGGGTCCGCTCAAATCAACCAATGCTTTCCGGATCACCGGTTTGAGTTTGCCACTCCGCTCTTCCATGTGCATGAGCCCCACAAGGGGAACGAAAGCGACGCTCCATTTTTCTGGCGGCTTTCGCAAGCCTTGGATGCCCACGATGACTCCGGTCAGTCCATCTCGAATTGCGAGGGCGGCGGCTCGGCCGAGAGCCGCGGCGTAATTGGCGTCGAAATTGCTTGGGAAGCAACATCTGCCCTCGTAGCCAAAGAAGTGCTCCTGCGTTGCGAATTTGCCTGTAAACTTGCGCGCTTGCAACGCTTTTTGCACAAGCTCGATGATCAGCTTTTCCGTCGGCACTTGGGATAGCTGCACATTGCCATGTGCGTCTAAACTCCCGAAATGCTCGAGCAGATTCTTAGGGAGCGACTCTTTCGGCAAAAATTCGATGAGTCCTTCGGGAATGAGCACGACGCCGTATTCTTTGCCTTGGGCCGCTCTTCGAACTACGAGCTCTGCGAGCTCTTCCACCACGATCGAAAGCGGACGCTTCTCTTCGCCGAGCAGGGCAACATTGGGGTGCGTTGCCAAAGCGCACTCGAGCGCGATGTGGGATGCGGAGCGCCCCATCAGCTTGATGAAGTGGTAATATTTGCGCGACGAGACGGCATCGCGTGCGAGATTGCCGATGAGCTCCGCGTATGTTTTGCAGGCGCTATCGAAGCCAAACGACATCTCGATCTCGGGCCCACGCAAATCGCCGTCGATCGTTTTTGGGATGCCCACAACGCGCGTCTTCATCGTTTGCGCCAAGAAATACTCCGCGAGGAGTGCGGCATTGGTGTTCGAGTCGTCGCCTCCAATCACGACAAGGGCGTCGAGCGCGGAGGCGCGCATTGCAGCGGCTGCGGCCGCAAGTTGCTCCGTGGTCTCGATTTTATCGCGGCCAGAGCCGATGAGATCAAACCCTCCTAAATTGCGGACCGCATCGAGCTGCTCGCGCTGCAGCGGCTTTGTTTTGTTGTTGATGAGGCCTATAGGTCCATCCAAAAAGCCGAGCAGCGTGGAGCGTGGGTCGATTTGCTGAAGGGCGTCGAAAAGCGCTGCGAGAACGTTGTGGCCGCCTGGCGCAGGGCCGCCGGAAAAGAGGACGCCTACTTTGAGCGGGTGAGCAGCCTTGAGCGGATGGGCCGGTTGTGGCTCTGAAGCAACACCCACGCGCGCAAGGGGCATCGCATGCGTGTGGGGAAACAACCGTTCAATCGCAAGATCCACGGCGCGGCGTTTTTGAGATTGGACACAGTGAACGGCTCTTAACTCTCGCAGCACATCAGGCACTCGGGGGCGGTAGAGCAATCGCTGCTGCTGCAAGGGCGTCATCAACAGGCCGGCATATTGACTGTGAGCTGGAGCGCGAGGCCCCCCTCAGAGGTCTCTTTATAAATGCTCATCATATTTTGACCTGTTTCGTTCATGGCGCGAATGACGGCGTCGAGCGAGACGCGGTGGGTGCCATCGCCGCGGAGAGCTAAGCGCGCAGCGACAATTGCCTTGTTCGCGCCCATCGCGTTGCGCTCAATGCAGGGGATCTGCACTAAGCCGCCGACGGGATCGCACGTCATGCCGAGGTGGTGTTCCATGGCAATTTCGGCGGCGTTTTCAACTTGGGCATTTGTCCCGCCGAGCACGGTGGCAAGTCCTGCAGCAGCCATCGAGGACGAGACGCCAATTTCTCCCTGACAGCCCATTTCGGCAGCAGAGATCGACGCCCCTTCTTTGTAGAGAATGCCGATCGCCGTCGCTGTAAGAAAGAACCGGATGAGCTCTTCTTCGCCAAACGAGGGGCTAAATTTTTGCGCGTAATGCAATACAGCGGGGATCACGCCAGCCGATCCATTCGTTGGAGCTGTCACAACGCGCCCTCCGGCGGCGTTTTCTTCATTCACTGCCAGAGCAAACAGACTCACCCATTCCATCACAAGCGTTGGGTCTTGCGCGAGTTTGTGCTCAGAGGCGCGGAGCGTTTCGAAAAGAGAGGCGGCTCGCCGCTGAACGCCGAGACCACCTGGAAGAGTGCCTCGCGAGGTGATGCCGCGACGCACTGTCCCCTCCATCACCCGCCAAATGTGCATGATGCCAGCGCGTATTTCGGCATCGGTTCGGTGGACCCGCTCGTTGTCTAGGACAAGCTGCCAGATCGGTTTATTGGCTTTGCGGCCGTGTTCGAGAAGCTCTTCTGCTGTTTTATACGGGTAAGGGACGGCCACTGCGGGTTTTAGCGGAGCGCCGCCAGCCATCGCCTCTTCGTGATCGAGAATGAAGCCACCGCCGATCGAATAGTAAAGCTGTGAATGGAGAAGTTCGCCTTGGGAATTAAACGCCTTAAAGCGCATGGCATTGGAATGGTAGGGAAGCCGTTTTCCCTTCAGAAATTGGAGATCGGTTTCTGGATCGAGCGCAATTGGGTGGCGGCCAAAGAGCAAGAGCTTTTTATCTCTTGAAATGGCCTCGATCCGCCCAGCAATCGAATAGGGATCCACACCATCGGGCGTTTCGCCCTCAAGACCGAGCAAAACGGCGATGTCGGTCGCGTGGCCCTTGCCAGTCATGGCAAGCGATCCGTAAAGCTCGACCGTGACCTTCGCGACATCCTCCAGAAATTCGCGCTCAAACAGCTCGAAAAGAAAGCGCTTGGCCGCGCGCATCGGGCCCACCGTGTGGGAGCTCGAAGGGCCGATGCCAATGGAGAACACCTCAAAGAGACTAATTGAACTCATGAACTTCTCCTTGTCGGTAACACTTTTAACCCACTTGGCAAAGTCCTAGCAACTAAAATTTCGGTTCGGCTACGATGCCCGTATGCGAATTGCCTGCATCATCCCCGCTCGCTTCAATAGCTCCCGCTTTCCAGGCAAGCTGCTCGCCCAAGTGTTGGGCAAAACGGTGCTGCAGCGCACCTTTGAATCTGCGTTGAACCACTTTGAGCGCGAGCAGTTGTTTGTGGCGACCGACGACGCGCGCATCGCAGAGCACATCGATGGGCTGGGAGGCCAAATCATCTGGACGTCGCCCACCTGTTTGAACGGCACAGAGCGGCTCGCAGAGGCGCTTGCCAAATCGAGCGCACTCCAAAAGACAGACATCGTCGTCAATCTGCAGGGCGATCACCCCTGCATTCGCCCTGCGAGCATGAAGGCGGCGATCGACGCGCTCCACGCAGATGCGGCTGCGGCGATGTCGACGATTGCGACGCCGATTCGGAGCGCAACCGATTTGGCCTCGCCCCACGTGGTGAAGGTCGTCATCGATTGCAACGGGAATGCATTGTACTTTAGCCGAGCGCCGATTCCCTATGGAGCAAGCGACAGCGCGCTCCACCACATCGGCCTCTATTGCTTCCGGACAGAGTTCCTCGCGCGCTACGCCGCCATGAAGCCAACACCGCTCCAGCTCCTCGAGGATCTCGAGCAACTCAAGGCGCTGGAAACAGGCCACCGAATCAAGGTTGCGATTGTAGATGAGCTCAACATCGCGATCGACATTCCAACCGACCTTCAACAACTTAAAGAGCATCTATGCCAATGAAATACATCTTCATCACAGGCGGCGTCGTCTCTTCGCTCGGCAAAGGCCTCACATCGGCCTCTATCGGCCAGCTTTTGGAATCGAGGGGCGTTTCCATTGCGATGCTCAAGCTCGACCCTTACTTGAATGTGGATCCTGGAACGATGAATCCATTTCAGCACGGCGAAGTGTACGTCACAGACGACGGAGCAGAAACCGATTTAGATCTCGGTCACTATTACCGCTTCACGCACAGCCCCCTCACCAAAGCGTCGAATGCCACATCGGGACAAATCTACGACACGGTCATCAAGCGCGAGCGGCGCGGCGATTATCTGGGCAAGACCGTCCAGGTGATTCCCCATGTGACCGATGAAATCAAAACGCGCATTCTGGCAGCGGCCGCGCAAGAAAAAAAGACCGAGGTGCTCCTCGTCGAAATCGGCGGCACCGTGGGCGACATTGAATCGCTCCCCTTCCTCGAAGCCATTCGGCAATTTCGAAACGAGCGAAGAAACGATTGCATCAACATCCATCTCACCTACGTTCCTTTTCTGAAAGCGGCGGGCGAGCTCAAAACAAAACCCACCCAACACTCTGTCCAAGTGCTTCGCGAAATTGGGATCATTCCCGATTTCATTTTGTGCCGCTGCGAAAAGCCGTTGGCGCAGGAAATCAAAGATAAAATCTCCCTGTTTTGCAACGTCCCCAAAGAGGCGGTCATCGACGAGCGCGATGTCGAACACAGCATCTATGAAGTGCCGCTCGAGCTCCACGCACAAAAGCTCGACGCCATGATCGCTCGAGACCTCGGGCTCGATCCAGGGAAGGCCGATCTTTCGCGCTGGCAAAAGATGGTCGATACCCTCTTGCACCCAAAGGGACAGGTGGTGATCGGCATCGTCGGCAAGTACATGGACACCCCGGACGCCTACAAATCGGTGTTTGAAGCGCTCCAACACGGCGCGATTGCAGCGAATGTGAAACTCGAAATCCGCCGCTTCGAATCGGACCGGATCGTCGAAAACGGCACCGTTGAAAAAGCCATTGCCGGATGCGATGGGTATCTCGTGCCTGGCGGCTTTGGCGAGCGGGGCTGGGAAGGCAAAGTCTTGACTGCCCGCTACTGCCGCGAGAAAAACATCCCCTATTTGGGACTGTGTTTAGGAATGCAAATCATGGTCGTCGAATTCGCAAGACACGTCCTTGGCCTTCAGGGAGCCCACTCCACCGAAGTGAATCCAAACACGCCCGATCCTGTGATCTCGCTCCTCTCGGAGCAAAGAGAAATTCGCAATCTCGGCGGCACCATGCGCCTCGGGAGCTACCCATGCTCCATCAAAAAAGGGACGCTCGCCTACCAGTGCTATGGGCACACGCTCATTCACGAGCGGCACCGCCACCGCTATGAATTCAACAACAGCTACAA
>CAYGHT010000081.1:0-6803 GCA_964349755.1 uncultured bacterium | reverse complement strand
AAACTGACTCAAAATCATCGATTTTTCTGAGGCCAGGACTTTTGCAACTGGCTCGCCTACTTCTCATGGCATGCCTTCCTGCATTTGCTTGCGTGACAGTCAAGCTTCAAGGGCAATTCGGCAACCAGCTCTTTCAAATCGCGACCGCCTATGCATACGCGTTAGATCGCAATATTGCCTTGAAGATTCCGGATTTAGTGGATGAAGAGCAATGGAACGTACGTTTCAATGCCGAACGATTATTTCTTGGAAAAATCGACTCTTCTCCCGTTATCGGAGAGTTTACCGTGTGGAAAGAGCCACAGTTCTATTATTCACCCATTCCAAATGCCTCTAAGATCAAGCTCATTGGACATTTTCAATCGGAACGGTATTTTCAGCATCGTCGTGCAGAAATTTTAGCCTTGTTCGCGGCTCCAGAGGGGTTGAATGAAAAGATTGTGGCGAAATATCCATTTTTGGCGACGGATACACTGGTAGTCGGAATTCAAGTCAGAGATTATCGCACTGAATTTCCGGGCGGATATTATCATCCGACATATGGGAGGAGCTATTATGCCCGAGCCATGAATCAGTTTCCCAAGGACGCGATCTTTGTGGTCTCTTCAAATCACATTGGCTTTGCGCATGAATGCATTGATGGCCTCAGAGAAAATGTAGTCTTTTTAGAAGGCACAGATTACATCGAGGATTTTTATACGCTCGTCCTCTGTAAATCGTTCATTATCTCCAATTCGACATTTGGCTGGTGGGCTGCGTGGTTGTCGCAATCTCCCGATAAAAAGTGGATTGTTCCGAGACCGTGGTTTACCCCTCCTTATGACGATCGGATGACTCGTAGTCTGATTCCTTCGGGAGTCTTGATGCTGGGGAGTGGGTTCGATTAGGCGTCGTAAGCAAATAAGTGTTGTATTTTGCGGTCATTATAGGGGCACATCTATAAACGATCGCTCCTCGGGGATATTGCAAAACATCCCTCTCGTCGCGATCGTTCACATCTGCGCCCCTCTAAGGCCACCAAATGCAACGCTTATTTGCTTACGACGCCTTAGCGCTCGCATTTTATAAGCTTTCTTTGCTACCATTCAAAAAAAATTTTGGTAACCGCATGGTCTGGCTTCACGTTTTGCTTTGTTTGTGTTTTGCCCTTAGCGCACAAGCCCATGAAAGCATCGCCCTCAAATCGCGCCCAGGCGCAGGCCTGTTTAGCTCATTCAACGATGTGGTTTCTGCATTGGAGGCCTATGACAAAGGGAAAATCATTGGCCTGGAAATCGCGTTTGGTCGCGAGGGCATTTACTACGAGGAGAGCTACGGGCCCAACTGGTGGTGTTATTTTTGCGAGCCAATTGTTCTCGGTGTAAAAACCAACGTGCGAGAAGGTTGCCATGGACAAGTGGGCTCTCTTTCCGCTTCCGATTTTCGCGAAAGACCTCAGGAGGCGCATCGCCTCATCCAAAAGTACATTCGCTTTCAACCGCATGTTTTAGATAAAAAAAATCGCTTCTGTCAAGCGCACTTTGCAGGTTCTCGCGTGATTGGAGTTCACTATCGCGGGACCGACTGGATTTGGGAAAACAATTTTCCTCGAGTTCCTTATGAGGTGTTTGCTCATCATGTGCGATTGGCTGCAGCCTCTCTTGGAGATTCGGCTTGTAAAATCTTCGTGGCTACCGATGAGCAGCCGTTTTTAGAGTTTATGCGAGAGGCGTTTCCTGGACGTATTTGTTGCCAAGAAGAGGCCTATCGCAGTCGCACAGACAGATCGGTGCATAAGGATCCTTCGTACGATCATGCTCGACAAGGCGAAGAGGCTGTTCTCGATTGTTTGTTGCTTGCGGAGACGAATGCGTTCATTGGGACCCATTCCAATTTGAGCCAATGGGTGACGTTCTTGAATCCGCGCATTCCAGCTGTGGACTTAAGCGGGAAGACGAGGTTTTAAATGCTCTTGGGATTGGCGATCGTTTTAAGCTTTGGTCTGATGGCTCAGACTTTACCTCACGTATCTGATGCAAACGAGATCGCAACTGGTGTTTATGACAACAAAACGATTGCTGGGCTCATCACGGTCATCACCACCACAAATCCGATCCCTTCCATGCCGAACACCCGTCTGCTTTGTGCAGCGCAAACCAGTCTAAATCGCTCTCCGATTTTAGCACTTTGTAAGAAAATCATTGTATTTGATGGCGTTCAGCCAGGCTACGCACATCGAGCAGAGGACTATGAGCTTTATAAGAAATGCGTCGCTCAATTGACTCAGAATCTTCCTGCTTTTGCCAATACGGAGCTTGTTTTTTGCTCTTCTTGGCAATACATCGGCGGCGCTGTTCGTGAAGCGATGAAACGAGTCACAACGCCATTCGTATTTTTACACCAACACGACCTCATTTTAACAAAAGATGTCGATTTTGCTGGCATCATTGCAACCATGATCGGCAACCCAAGAGTGAAGTACGTGGGGCTCATGGATCATAGTGAAAACACTGCCTTTTCGAACGATCGCGTCGATGATGTGATTGAGGGCTTTCACTGCGTCCCTCTTTGCCGCACATTTGGCTATTCGGATCGCTGTCATGTGGCGCGCACCGAATTCTATCGCGAGTTTGTGCTTCCTCAATGCGGCAATTTTTCGATGGAAGAGGCGATGAATCCTATTTTTGGTAAAGCAAAGCATACACTGGGAATGGAAGAAGCTCATCGAATTTTTGGCACGTATCTCTATGGAAATCTAACAGATGGTGGCTATCACAAACATGTGGATGGTCGTGGTACGAGCCAACCTAAGCCCCGCCCTGCTCATCCATGATGCATTTTTGGATCAGCATTTTGATTGTATTTTCCCTTGGAGCTCTCGAGATGCCTGAATCGCTTGGCTTGAAGACAAGCGTTGTGATTCCTTGCGTTTCAGACCAACTCCCTTTGCTCGAAAAGCTTCTGCAGCTTTACGCACAGCAAAGTGTAGTTCCCAATGAAGTAGTTGTTGCCTTATCTGAGTGTCAGAAGATCTCTTCTTTTCTCATCGACGCACTCGAGCACAAGCCGTGGCCTTTTGCATTGAAGATGCTGAGGATTTCTCAAAAATGCTCAACTGCTAAAAGTCGAAATGATGCCTGCGCGCAAGCAACGGGTGATTTGTTCATCTGCCAAGATCTCGATACCGTTCCTCATCCACAGCGCGTGGAAGTGATTCGCCATCTTTTTACGACCTGCCAACTCGAGCATCTTCTTCACCAAGGAGTCTCGGGCAGCACCGCCATTCAACATTACACTGCGCAGGAAGCGGTTGATGCGTGTCGTCGTTTTAGAATTTATGAACAAATCGATGTGCCCAATGTCCATAACCGAAGCGCCGCTTTCCTCCGCTCTCTGTACGATCGGCTTCACTTCTCGCCACTGAGCGGGGGCCAAGAAGAGGTCGCATTCAACCGCATGGCGTATGTCTTTTGTACAAATAAAGCGGTGCTCCAATGGCCTCTTTTAGCAAACCGTTTTAGAGAGCAGATCTGTGAAGCTAAAGGAAAGACCCACGTGGTCAATGGACAGACTTACGATGACGACACGGTAGCAGACTTAATCACGATCATCACCACGACCAATCCCATTCCCATCATGCCAAGTACGCGGATCATTCGTGAAGCCCAGGAGAGCCTCTGCCGCATTCCTGCATTGGCAAAGTGTAAAAAAGTGATTGTTTTTGATGGGATACAACCGTGGTTTGAGAATCGAGTGCACGATTATGAGGAATACAAACGAAGAGTCGCCGAGTTAGCTGCAAAGGATCCTTCGTTTGCGAAGACCGAATTGGTTTTCTGTCCTTCTTGGATGCACATTGCAGGTGCCGTTCGCGAGGCCATGAAGCGGGTCAGCACGCCGTATATATTCATTCATCAGCACGACTTTCGCTTAGAAAAGACGTTTGATCTCAATGGAGTGATTGCCTCCATGGCTGCCAATCCGCGGATTAAACATGTTCGTTTAGCATATGGAGAAACCAATACTGCGCAGGCTGGACATGATGGTCCGGTTGATGAGGTCATTGAAGGCCTCTCGTTTATTCCGCTAAGCCGAACGTTTGGATGGTCAGATAATGACCATGTGAGCCGCCTTGACTATTACTTAGAGTTCGTCTTGCCTCAATCTGGATTTGGCGGCATGGAGGAGACGCTCCATCCCGCAATGAAAAAAGCGCTTGCTGAATTTGGAATCTCAGCACACGAGCGTTACGGCACGTATCTTTACGGGCCGATCTCCGATGGAGGGTACCTTGATCATTTACATGGCCGTGGGGCGTCTCACTAAATCTTTGAAGTTGGAGAACTTGTGTTTCGTTGGTTGCTGCTTGTTTTAACGGCGTGTTCAAGGTCAGCTTCGATGAGATACCTGTTGAGCCTTTGGTTTTCTTTATTGCTCGGAGCTGCTCCTCGAGAGATTCCTGAAGAATTGCTCGAGGCATTCACGCTCAATGGGCAAATCGGCGTTACTTCATACTATTTCGATGCGAGTTATCCACTTGAACACCCTCTTGTTTATGATGGGGAAACAGTGGAAAAATTTAAGCTAGCCGCTCAAATGCGGCAAATTAGCTACTATGGCCCCACAGACCAATTCTTGTACGAAGCATTCGATCGATTTCGGATCGCTGTGAGTAGAGGCAAAACAGTTGGAGTAATCGGTTCAACCATTCCCTGGTACGAAGCAGTCGTGCTGGCGTACGGAGGGAAACCGATAGCAATCGATTATAACAAGATTATTTCCAGACATCCTGGCATTCAAACGAGGACAGTTGCTGAATATGATGAGAATCCGGAGCTTTTTGATACGTTAGTCTCTATTTCTAGCATTGAACACGATGGCCTGGGAAGATATGGAGATCCGGTTGATCCTGAAGGAGATCTCAAAGCGATGAAAAAGATGAAAAAGATGTTGAAGCCAGGCGGTCTATTATTTTTAGCGGTTCCTGTAGGAGTGGACCACCTGTATTGGAACGCTCATCGCATCTATGGATCGAAGCGATTGCCGTTGTTGCTCAAGGGTTGGAAGCAAGTCGCCACGTTTGGATTTGATCACAAACAGCTCCACTCTTTTTCGGAAGGGTATCACCAGCCTGTATTTGTCTTGCGAGCACAAGAATTGCAATGAGATTATTCATTTGTCTGGCACTGTGCTTTTCTCTTGTGGGGCTGGAGCCGCGTCTTGAGCCGAAGCGGATGAAGACGAGCGTCATCATTCCTTGCCATCCAGCTCATTTTCATCTCTTAGAAAATCTACTGGAATGCTATCAAAATCAAACGTCTGTTCCTGACGAAGTGGTGATTTCGTTATCTCAAGCGTACCGCATTCCCGAAACTCTGCAGCAAAAGCTCATTGAGAAGATGTGGCGATTTACGCTCAAGCTTCTACAGAACAACAGAAAAGTAAGTGCTGGAGGAAATCGAACACTTGCTGCAAAGCATAGCTCTGGCGATCTTTTGATTTGTCAAGACGCAGACGACCTGCCTCACCCGCAACGAGTCGAGATCATCAAGCATCTTTTCGAGCATTTCCAAATCGATCATCTGATGCACCAACAGACGTTCCATGGAGAGCAATTTACGCCATATCGGTTATCAGAGTTAGAGTCTTGCTGTCATTACTGGCAAGAGGGAGGAGCCACGATCCTCAATCTTGTAAACGGGCCGACTGCGATCACTCGCTCTGTTTTAACCCAAATTCACTGGAAAGAATTTAGCGGGATTGGCGAAGATATGCTGTTCAATGAATCGGTTCGCAAGCATTTTTCTCATACAGCGATTCTCGAGGCAGCGCTCATCGATTATCGCCTTGAATTTTCCACTCATTTTAGGAACAGCCATGGAGAATGGCAAACAAAGGACTAAAAATGCGATTGCTGATTTGCCTGGCATTCTGTTTTTCTCTCACGGGTTTGGAGCTTCGTCCCGTAGCTAAAAACATGAAGACAAGCGTCATTATCCCATGTCATGCAGACCATTTTCCTTTGCTGGAACACCTACTGAATTGCTATGCAATGCAAAGTGTCGTGCCAGACGAAGTGGTGATTTCCCTGTCAGAGCATCAACGAATCTCTTCTCTTGCCCTCGATGCCCTAGCACAACACCCTTGGCCTTTCGCTCTGAAGCTCCTCAGGCACACGCAGAAATACACGCCTGGTAAAAATCGCAATGAAGCGTGCACGCATGCTTCGGGCGATTTGCTCATCTGCCAAGATGCCGATGATTTGCCCCATCCTCAACGGGTTGAAATCATTCGGCATCTGTTCGCAAATTACAACCTCGAGCATCTGCTGCATCAGTGGTTGCCAACAGGGGCGTCGCTTGTGGGACATCTTGCAGAGCAGGCGGCTCTAGCTTGCCGTACGTTTCGGATCTATGAGCAAATCGATGTGCTGAATGTGCACAATGGGAGTGTCTCTTTCCTACGGACGTTGTTTGATAAGCTCCACTGGATGCCATTGACAGGCATTCATGAAGATGTGCTCTTCAATCGCTCGGCGTACGTCTTTTGTGCGCATAAGGCGGTGTTGCAGTGGCCGCTTTTGACGTATCGTTTCGAATTGTCGACATTTGATCTGGATGGGACGAAAGCACAAAGGGCAGGCTATCCTTGAGTCAGGGCGCTTTAACTAAATTGTTTTGACACTTTCGAACAAAAAGCGGAGGTTCTCTTGAGAAAAGGCATCAGGTTTTATCGATATTTTATGGAGGCCATATTTTCCTGATAATTTACTGGAGTTTGGACTAATTCGCCCTCAACCGCGCAGTATTCACACAGCGCGCTCT
>CAYGHT010000080.1:0-6912 GCA_964349755.1 uncultured bacterium | reverse complement strand
CATTGACCCCAATACCGAGAATGACATCGACACTTTCTCCGTGAAACACCGTTTCGCACAGCACACCGGAGAGTTTTTTACTTTTAAGTAAAATGTCGTTCGGCCATTTAATTTTCGGATGCAGCCCCTCTTTCAAAAGCACCGACGCGAGACTGACCGCCATGATTTGGCTTAACGTCGTCAAGTGGAGTGTTTTTGTGGCAAGCCGAAAGAAAAATGTCGCATATAAATTCACTCCCGGAGGCGAAGCCCAAGTTCGCTGAAAACGGCCGCGACCTGCAAGTTGCTCATCTGCGACAATGCACGTGATTTGGTTTTTTGCAAACGTCGCCGCATGCTCCTTGGCGTACGTATTGGTCGAGTCGACGGAGTGTAGACGAAGCGTCGTAATTTGCATTCGAAGATTTTCGCAAGAAACGGTCATTTTTTGCAATTATACTTCGACTCATTATACTCAGGCTCATGTGGAGTTATCGCTCGCTTCGCCGCATCGATTTGCGGATTTTTCCCATTCTTTTTTGTCTCATGGTGATCAGCCTGCTCGTCATTTCGTCCATGACGGGAGGGGAAACGCACGCCTTTTGGACGCCACTTGTGAAAAGCCAATTTCGGTGGTATTGCGTCGGTTGGGGAGTCTTCTTCTTCGCTGCGGGCTTTGACTATCGCAAGCTGCGCGAGTGGAGCGCAGGCCTCTACATCCTCACCATCATCCTCTTGCTTGGCTTATTTTTCGTAGAGCCGATTCAACACGTGCACCGCTGGTATCGGATATTCGGCTTGATGAGCCTTCAACCCTCGGAGCAGGCCAAACTTGCGATCGTGATCACTTTGAGCTGGTTTCTTGAGCGAAAAGGCACCTCCGTAGGACTGCCCCTCTCAGCGCTTCAAACGCTCGCGCTCGTAGGAGTTCCGTTCCTACTCATCCTCAAGCAACCCGATTTAGGGACCGCGCTCATCCTCTTTCCCATCGCACTTGCCATGGGCTATTTTGCCGGCGTTCATCGCTATGTCATTCGATTCTTTACAAGCGCAGGACTTGTCGGTCTGCTCTTCGTCTCACTCCTTTTCACTGGCGTCCTCTCCCATGAAAAGATGAAAGGCCCCATCACGCGCGTCATCAAAGAATACCAGTACGAGCGGCTCAACCCCAACACCTACCACCAAAAAGCGTCTCAGATCGCCATTGCCATTGGAGGTCTGACCGGCAGTGGATGGCATAAGAGCGAATTTTCAGGCCAAAAATGGCTCCCCGCAGCGCATACCGATTCAGTATTTGCCGCCTATGCCGAAGAATTTGGGTTCTTAGGCCTCACATTCCTCCTATTGCTTTTTTGCGCATTGGTTTATCTTAGCTTCCAAGTAGCGGCCGTTGCGCGCGATTCGTTTGGACGCCTTCTTGCCGTAGGACTTGCCGTATATCTTGCGATGCACATACTAGCCAATATCGCAATGATGTGCGCCCTTCTCCCGATTTCGGGGGTACCGCTCCTCTTTGTGACCTACGGAGGAAGTTCGCTCTTAAGCGCAATGGGCGCGTTGGGTATTTTACAAAGCGTTTACAGCAAAAGGTTTATGTTCTGATGTTCAACCACACATTCATCTTCAATCCAGGTGCCTGGGCAGGCGAAGGAAAAATCGTCCTCAATATGGTCGAAGAAGAGCTCCTCTTCAACACCAACTGGGCCGTGCAGAACAAAGATTTCAGCGGCAAAGTGACCTGCGCCCAAGACATCCAGATCCAGGGCCTCTCCGAAAACATGCGCAACGAGCTCACATTCTACGACTTTAGCACCAAGCAATTTTCCGTCGACATGGAAAACCAAAACGTCGGCCGAATCGTCGGCACCGGCATCTACGACGAAAAAATGATCGCCTGGGAGTTTCGCAACAGCGACGCCAATTTTGAAGGATTTGAAACCTACACACTTCAATCCGACGGAAGCTACCACATGCGCGGCGAATACATCACCTCCGACCAATTCCGAACCCAGATCGAAGCCCGCCTCTTTCAAAAAGCCCCCTCCCCAGAGGCCGAGGAAGAGCCATGAATTATTTCAAACTCGCAGCCTTGAGCATCGTACTTACCGCATGCGCAAGCGGCGGCAGCATGATGACCATGAACTCCTACGAAAACGTCCCCATCGGAGCCACACAGGCCGAAGTCGTCAAGACCATGGGCCCACCCATCCGCTCAAAAACCCTCGAGGACGGCTCTGTAGAATACGTCTATGTCGAGCGGATCAAGCTAGGCGGCCGGAATGTTGAAGAGCGCTCATATCGGATCGTACTCAAAGACGGCAAGGTCGTCTCCAAGAAGGTCGAGCAATCCTCCCCTCCGGCCTACACCTTCGACAGCTACGAAATGCAGACCACCCAAAATGGGCCTGCGACCCCTGAGTAAATTTCTTATAGCATTGTTTATCCCCCCTGCGGTTTAATGGAACCCTCTTAAACCTGAGAGGAGGTTTTTTATGTCTTCGACTATCGCAGATACCACTACGGTCACACGCGCAATAGTAACTCGGTTATTTCCTCACGTAAACGATGCTAGAGAAATTAAATGCATGGTCTACGATGCTCAAGGCTACTATGGCTGTAACGGAACCCTCGGGATCGCGGTGATTTTGGGCGTAGTGGCCCCGATCCTTCACATGATCTCGCTCACCGCTGCTGTCTGGTGGGCAGCCTCTGCGTTATTTATCCGCTGGCAGCTGATGAAGACGTTAGTGAATATAGAATCTGAGCCGAGCGATCTTAGCTACAAAATTGGATGTTTGCTTGGCTTGACAAGCCCAGGCAACTCCCAAGCTCAACACGTGCTAAAACAGCATGGATATGACCCAAAGTGCCATGTTAACTGGTCTCCAGTCACGACGTTTGGTCTTTTTGAATTGAGGGCTCCACTCCCTGCAAGGACGGAGGCAGTGGCGGGAGCGGTTGCACGAGTGCGAGGAGCTGGAGCAGAGGGAGAACAGGATTCAGACGCAGGAGCATCTGCTGCCCCTCTCGCTCTTGCCGGAAGCCGCAAAGACGAGAAGGGCCAGCAGGTTTTTTAAGCCTTAATCTTGATGTCCACACCGGCTGCCACAGGCAAGACTTTCAGCTTGTCGATGGTGTCGAGTGTGGGATCGAGCAAATCCAGCATGCGGATGTGCGTGCGCATTTCAAACTGTTCGCGCGCTTTTCTGTCGACGTGCGGAGAGCTCAATACCGTGTAAATCTCCCGCTTGGTCGGAAGGGGAATTGGCCCGACCACGCGAGCGCCAGTGCGCTTCGCTGTTTCGACGATGTCCTGCACGGACCGATCCAAGGTTCGTTGATCGAACGCCTTGAGGCGGATGCGGATTTTTTTACGAGTGGGTTGTTGCTTAGGTGTTGCCATAAACCTTACTTTTTAATGATTTTTTCTTGGATGTTTGTGGGGACGCGCTCAAAGTGGCTCGGCTCCATGGTGTACGTCGCTCGACCTGACGTCATCGAACGCAAAACGGTCGAATAACCGAACATTTCGCTAAGCGGCACCTCTGAGGTGACGAGGATGGTCCCTTTGAGGGCGTCCTGACCGAGAATTTTGCCGCGTCGTCGATTCAAATCGCCGATCACATCACCGACGGATGCTTCGGGCGTTGTAGCGACCACTTTCATGATCGGCTCCAGAATGATCGGAGCTGCTTTGCGAGCAGCATCCTTCAATGCCATGGACGCGCAAATTTTGAACGCCATCTCATTGGAATCGACGTCGTGATACGATCCGAAGACGATCGAAATCTTGAGATCGACTAGAGGATAGCCAGCGAGAACTCCCGTCGTGAGACCCTCTTCAATCCCTTTGATGCAAGCGGGGATGTATTCCTTAGGAATCACGCCGCCGACCACTTTGTTGAGGATTTCATTGCCTTTGCCGGACTCATTGGGTTCGATGTCGAGGCAAACGTGTGCGTATTGACCGCGTCCACCTGACTGTTTGACGTATTTGGTTTCGCTTTTTCCTGGAGCCGTGATCGTTTCTTTGTACGAAACTTCAGGCTTGCCGACGTTCGCTTCAACGCCAAATTCGCGCTGCATTCGATCGCGGATGATGTCGAGGTGGAGCTCGCCCATGCCCATGATGATCGTTTGGCCTGTCTCTTCATTCGTAGCAACCCGAAAGGTTGGGTCCTCTTCAGATAAAGAGCTGAGGGCCATAGACAATTTTTCTCGATCCGCTTTCGATTTTGGCTCGATTGCCATCGAAATCACCGGCGCAGGGAAATTCATTTTCTCCAACAGCAGGGGGTGGTCTTCAAGACAGAGCGTATCGCCCGTGCTGGTGTATTTGAGACCGATGCACGCCGCAATATCGCCTGTGAAAAATTCGTCGCGGTCCTTTCTTTGGTTTGCGTGCATCTCAAGCAATCTGGAAACGCGCTCGCGTTTATCTTTTGTCGTATTGAGAATGGCCGTACCTTTTGCAAGCGAGCCGCTGTAAATGCGGATGAACGTGAGCTTGCCCACATAGGGGTCCGTCATGATTTTAAACGCCAAGGCGGAAAGCGGCGCATCGTCCGAAGGCTCCAGCGTGAGCTCTTCATCGGAATTCACGTTGTGGCCCTTGATGAGTCCTCGATCCAGTGGTGACGGCATCCAGCGGGTGATCGCATCGAGAATCTGCTGAACACCCTTGTTTTTGAACGCAGTTCCGCACAATACGGGATTGAATTTATTCTCAATGACCCCTTTTCGAATGACAGCGTGAATTTCTTCTTCGGGAACTTTCATCATGAACGCTTCGTTGGCCTCGTCGATTGTCGCCAACTCTTCAAGCAGCTCTAAGCGCATCTTTTTGCATTGGTCGAGCAAATCAGCAGGAACCGGCTCGATGTCGTATTTTGCGCCCATTGTTTCGTCGTGGAATAAGTAGGCTTTCATCGAAACGAGATCGACCATTCCCTTGAAACCAGCTTCTGCGCCGATTGGGCAATGGACGGGAATTGCATTGGCGTGCAATTTTTCGCGCATGGAACGGACGGCGTTGAAGAAATCAGCTCCGGTTCGATCCATTTTATTGACAAACGCCACTCGAGGAACGCCATAACGGTCGGCTTGGCGCCAAACGGTTTCTGACTGAGGTTGAACGCCCGCAACTGCACAAAAGACAGCAACCGCGCCATCTAAAACGCGAAGCGATCGCTCCACTTCAATGGTAAAGTCCACGTGACCAGGAGTATCGATGATGTTGATTTTGCAGCCGTTCCACGACACAGTGGTCGCAGCCGATGTGATCGTGATGCCTCGCTCGCGCTCTTGCTCCATGAAGTCCATGGTTGCTGCGCCCTCGTGCACTTCACCGATCCGGTGAACGCGTCCCGAGTAGAAAAGAATCCGTTCGGTCGTTGTCGTCTTGCCCGCGTCGATGTGGGCCATGATCCCCACATTGCGCACATTCTTGAGATTCTCGCCTTCTGGCCGTTTACCTTTAGTGCTCATGCTTTTGTTACCATTTGTAGTTAGCAAAAGCCTTGTTTGCTTCGGCCATGCGGTGGGTGTCGTCTTTTTTCTTGATGGTCGCGCCTTGATTGTTGTAGCAATCGGCAAGTTCTGAGCTTAAGGCATCTTCCATTGCACGCCCAGGTTTTCCGCGTGAGTGGGTAATGATCCATCCCATCGCCATTGAAGAGCGTCGATCGGCAGAGATTTCTACCGGTACTTGATAGTTAGCGCCCCCAATTCGGCGAGTTTTCACTTCAAGGGAGGGCTTTGAGTTTTCTAGCGCCTGCTCAAAAGCCGCCAGCGGATTGTCCGTTTTCACTTTCTCGGCAAACGAGGTCAGTGCTCGATACACAATGCGCCGTGCAACCGACTTCTTGCCGTGTTGCATCAGTTTATTTACGAATTTTGCCAAAATCTGGCTTTGATACAGTGGATCGGGAGAAGTTTGGCGCTTAGTCGCGCGTCGTCGTCTAGACATAAATTTCCTTCAATGTTTCACCCGGCGCCTCTTTGAGGCGCCTGCGCTCGATGATCGCTCACTTCTAAGTGAGTCATGATCGAGAGCAAGGAGACGAAAATCGTCATCTCCTGGAATTACTTAGGTTTTTTCGCTCCATATTTTGAGCGAGATTTTTTGCGGTCTTTGACCGCTGCGCAGTCCATGGCTCCACGGACGATGTGATAGCGAACGCCTGGCAAGTCTTTCACCCTGCCGCCACGTACAAGCACAATGCTGTGTTCTTGTAAGTTATGCCCTTCTCCTGGGATGTAGGCGATCACTTCTTGGCCGTTTGATAAACGAACCCACGCAACCTTACGGAGTGCGGAGTTTGGTTTCTTCGGCGTTTTTGTTTTGACCTGAAGGCAGACGCCCCGGCGTTGTGGACATTGGTGAAGAGCCGGCGATTTTTTCCGTTTCGCCTTGTCTTCCCGTCCTTTACGAATCAACTGATTGAATGTCGGCATGAAGCCACTCCTAAACAAGTATACAATAGCTAAGCAGCATATCCCCCCCCACCATTTATTACACGAAAAAATGTAGAAAAAAGATGAGATTTGGAAAGTTTGTGTGGTGGCAGTCGGGAGAAAATCCTCTGTGACCCCCTGGAGATCGCTGCCCTCAGCGGGGAAGCCCCTGCATTCCCCCCAGTCGGGGCTTCGCCCCCGCTGACCCCAGGCGAGGAGCCCCTCGCCGCTCCCAATGGGGCCGCCGTAGGCGGCCAGCCACTGGCTTGTCGGGGCTAGCGCCCCCGCGCCCCGAGACTCGCTGCGGCTGCGAGCACCGCATAAGAAGCCTCAAGGCTTCTTAAGCTATCGCGTCCTCGCCCGCGGGCCGTCCAAAGGACTGTTCCCGCGTTCTGCGGTGCGATTGCTCTTTGCCGGAGCTAAGTCATTGGCTACAATGCGGACCCCGCTAAAGCGGGGACCCCCTCGCATTGTAGG
>CAYGHT010000079.1:0-7108 GCA_964349755.1 uncultured bacterium | reverse complement strand
AAAATGGAGCTCCCGGCTGCCCCTCTAAGGGATCACTATGTACCTAAATTGCCCGATTATTCCCATTTTCTTATTTTTTTGTTGATAGCAGCAATGTTTTTTCTAAAGATGCTCGCGTTTGGAACACGATTCTCCCGCGTAGATTTGATGCATAATGACCAAGCAAATGTAGAGCTGCGGCACAAGAATTGTTAAGATCATTACCAAACCAACCGTCGTTTGTGATGCACAAAATCAACGTTTTGTCTTTTATTTTAGGGAGCACGGATTGTTTGAAGGAACCGCTCTCAAAGACCTTTAGAATATGCGCTGCTATATTGTCACTATTGATATTGGCCCAATCATCTACGCGGCACGTCTGTTCCTGTAGCTCAGAGAAGCCGTTTTCTCTCAGCTTGAAACGAAAGATTCCCTCCCCTTTGTCTATTACCGCAGACACCAAAACTTCATTCGTCTGTAGAAAGATTGTTGACTTATGTAATAAATATCCTACGGAAACCTCACGGCTTTGCTCGAGTCTGACTCGACGAACTTCCTGATACCAGGGCTGGCTGGGGGCTGTTTTGAGAGCGTCACCAGCGGAACGATTTGATGAAGCTTGGGCAGTGGATAGCGAAGCTGTTGTTTGAGAGGTCGAGTGGAGTGGAGGTGCCCCAGAAGCTCGATGGCTCATTTCAGGGTTAGGCCGAGACGTAGTTGTGGATGATGTAGTTGTAGGTAAAGTAGATGATGGCTTTTGATTTGGCATTGGGCTAGTACTCTGATCTACGTAAGTCTTTGGCACAGTCTTCAGACTTGACTGCAATGCTCTCGCAGAAGTTGCGGTGCTTGGTGGCGCTGAACCTGACAGAGGAGTCATCGGAGCAGTCCCTTGATCTTTCCTAGGTGGTGTAGTTTGCGTCGATATTGCGTGTGTTTTCGATGATGGCGCTAATTTATTGGCTTGACCTACAGTCGACCGGCCAGCAACTCCCTCGGGCGGAGTTGCACTCGAAACAGGCGCAGCGCTTGGCTGCAGCGCTTTCGTAGGAGGTACAGCGCTCACTGGCGCTGAAACTGGTGGAGGAGCCGCAACAGTTGAATGACTTGTAGCGCTTAAACTCGCACTCGCTGTCTGCTGCACTCTAGAATCACTCGTCACCGAAGCTTGCAGGCTGGGCTGCGAGGCGTTTGTAGCGCTTCCTGACCCCGTCACAACGCTAGTAACAGGAGAGGAAGTATGCTGCTCCTTCGGCGCTCCCCCCGCAGGTTTTGAACGGCATGCAGCGTAAACTGCCCCAATAAAGCTGATGATTGCGAGCGCAACCGCTCCTACAACGGCGGCCAGCCCCTCTGAGGACAGAGCGGCAACTCCGCCTGAGTAATACACAATCCCGGCAGCTACCGCAGTAGCCCCACAACAAACAAGCCTTGATTCACAAATGGTTCGCAGTGCATTCATAGATTTCCTCGCAATTAGGTAAAAGAAAAACGTTAACTATAATGCGGATGCTTTTTATTATGCGAGACGAAAAAAATATTTGAAAAAAGCGCGCCTTCCAATTTTAGAAAGAGCTACTTGTGGCATTGGCAATTCAAGAGGCGAAGCATTGAAAGGCGCGTCTTCTAACGCGCCGCGCCAATACTCCCTAGGATTTTAGGCATCTTCAAGAGTGTGCTGGGAAACCAGCTTCTTTGAAGAGAGCTTCGGCTTCTTTTTGCGTCTCAGCAGAAAGCGTCACTCCTTGCATTGCTTCCACCGATGCTCGATCGTCGAATAAAATTTGCCCATTTTTAGGGGCAATTTTTCTAAGCAAGAGTATAGCTGCCTTATAAAGATCTGCGGTTTCATACCCAGAGAAGTTGGGCATTGTTTCAACGTAAAAAAAGCATCTTTGTTTGTCTGTTACTAGAGCTTTCACTTTCTTGGATTGATTTAGAATAAGCTTCCACACATCGTTATTCAAGTCATTGATAGTACATAATTTAAGTCGGCTCTCTGGTTCACTTAATGATTCGTCTGATCCAGCCGGTACCGGTGGGACATAGATTACATCCTCGACGAAGAGCTTTGCGTCTCTTCTCCCGCAAGTCAAAAATACACAAACTGCTCGATCTCCTACACACAGACCATCGTTTTTCTTCGGCTTTCCAGACTTTTTCACTGCGTCGGGTGTCATGATTCCTACCGGAATCGTTACATCATCTGAACAGGCGATGTAATGAGTTGAAGTATACCACCCCCTGCTGAGCTGAGTTGTTGACTCTTCTAAAGAGAAGCTTAGCGGTGAAGCAGCTTGGGTGGTAGATGGCAAAGGCGCAGCAACAGATGGAGCGCTAGATTGAGGCAAACTCGGGGAAGGTGTCGGTGTTAGCGTCAGGGTAGTAGCTTGAGGCGCAGCAGGAAGTGGCGTTTGAGTTGCTGGCGACGAACTTTTCTGCTGTTGCGCTTTAGAATTCACTCCTGAACCACTCGAAGCGCCTGTTTTCGTTTGAGAAACCGGCGATGGCAAAACTCTACTTGAGACGCTCTGAACGCTAACGTTAGATTGAAGTGAACTCGGAGACTGTGGTGAAGCTGGCGTTAGGGCACCATCTTGAATTGTAGCAGGAGGTTGTGTATGAGTATGAGGAACTACTGAAACCCGAACCCTGTCCCCACCCAAGCCACCTGCAACACGGCGCTCAGTGCACCACTGCGCAATCTTCCCGACAATTGCGATGACTGCAAGGGCGACGGCGCTTATAACCGCTACAACTCCTGCAACGACGGCCAGGTTCTTTCGACCTGCACAGTACAGAAGCCCGGCGGCAACCGCAGAGGCTCCAGGAAGAACAAGATGCGATAAACGGACGGATCCCAACAACGACATAGATTTCTCCTTCATTTTTGAATTGGCCCTAAATTATAGCGCAATGACTCTTTAATTTGCGCGAGATGAACAATGGAAATCCCAACCACCCGCTTCTGCCACTGAATTTATAAAACCATATTACTCTAACAATAAGCATGTTACACAACAACATCAGCAATCAGCGCTAAAGATTGCTAAATTTTCTTGCTTCTAAAAATCGGCTTCGTTTAAGATGGGAAATTCACAAAGCGAAGGACGATGAGCAAACACTCTCATTTCAAGGCCCTTTCAGCGCGCAAATTGCCTAAGACGGACCGTGAACAGGCGGTGCTTTTAGGCTTACTCGAACTCTATCTCAAGACAAATAAGCCGATTGGCTCCCAAACTCTTCAGGAAAATGGCTTTGGATCGCTCAGCACGGCGACCATTCGCAATTATTTTTGCAAGATGGAAGCGGCGGGGTATTTGAAACAGCCGCACACTTCGGGAGGCCGTGTCCCTACGGCCAAGGCGTTTCGTCTGTACGCAGACCATTACAAAAACAGCGGGACGCTCAATCCCTCACAAGAAAAAGATCTTCGCGAATTGTTTCAAGAGGAAACGCGCGAAGTGGCGTCCATCATTCACCAGACGGCGGAATCGCTCAGCGCGGCGTCCAATTGCGCAGTCTTTGTTTCAGCTCCCCGATTCGAACACGATTTTCTCCATGAAATTCGCCTCATTCGGTTGGGAAATTCTAAGCTACTCTCTGTCCTCATCACAGAATTTGGCCTTGTGCGCACCGAAACGCTGTACATCGACGAGCCGATGGGCGCATCGTTCTTGCGCACTGCAGAAGAGTATTTCCTTTGGCGCATGAACAGGGGAGAAAAACCTCTGTTTTTAAACAGCAGCGAGGCCAAGCTGGCGCAGCGCATTTACAATGAAATCCTCGTTCGCCACGTCATCGGCTATGCAAATGCTCCGAGCGAAGAGATCCTTCGCACGGGGTTTTCTAAGCTGCTCGCCTATGAAGAGTTCAACGACGCTGCAGCGCTGGCAGGCTCTTTACACCTCCTCGAGGACGTAACGCACATGCGGCAGCTTTTACGCCAATGCATTGAAAATAAGGCGCTCTCTTCGTGGATTGGAGAAGAGCTCTCTCCCTATGTTCCCAAAGACGTAGAATGCACTGTTCTCGCGATTCCCTATCGCATTCATCAAACCCCCATCGGCGCGATTGCACTGCTCGGACCCATGCGCCTTCAGTACCGCAATGCATTTGGGCTCCTTCAAGCCTATAGCGAAGCGATGAGCCAGACGCTCACCGACCGGCTCTACAAGTTCAAAATCTCATTTCGCGGACCTGATCCACACAACGCAACGCTTCAGAGCGCCGCGATTTTATTAGACAACAAGCCAAGGAATGTATGACAGACGACGAGATCAAACTAGCCGATGCACTAACGCCGCCTCCAGAAGACTTCAAGGATAAGTACATCCGGGCCTTGGCCGACATGGAAAACATGCGCAAGCGAATGCAACGAGACGCCCAAGAGACGATCCGCTTTGGAGTGGAGAAAATCATCGCTGAATTTCTTCCCGCGATCGATAGCTTTGAAGCAGCGCTTAGCTTTGCCAATGCAGCCAGCAGCGAGGTCCAAAATTGGGCCGTCGGATTTAAAATGATCCTCGCGCAATTTAAAGACGTTCTCCAGGCAAACGAGGTCGTCTCGTTCCGCTCAGAGGGCGAACTCTTCAATCCGATCTACCACGAAGCAGTCGAAACAACTGAAACAAGTGACGTCCCAGAAGGGACGATCTTGAAAGAATTTAGCAAAGGCTACAAAACCCACGAGCGAATCATTCGCCCAGCGCGTGTGAGCGTTGCAAAACGCCCCGCGGATAAAAATCAAACCCCAACAGAGGAAAAACCCCATGTCGAATAAACGAAGAATCATTGGCATTGACCTTGGCACCACCAACTCGTGCGTCTCCATCATGGAAGGCGGTTCAACGGTCGTTATCCCAAACGCAGAAGGCGCGCGCACAACGCCCTCTGCCATTGCCTACAAAGGCAACGAACGTCTTGTCGGCGTGCACGCAAAGCGTCAGGCCGTCACAAACCCCGAAAAAACACTCTATTCCACCAAACGGTTCATCGGACGCAAGTACGACGAAGTGAAATCTGAAATCGCCATGGTCCCCTACAAAGTGATCAAAAATGCCAACGGCGATGTGGTGTTCGAAGTCGAAGGAAAAGTGATTTCTCCCGAAGAGGCGGCAGCGCAAATCCTCACCAAGATGAAGGAAACCGCCGAAAGCTACCTCGGTGAAAAAGTCACCGAAGCGGTCATCACCGTGCCCGCTTACTTCAACGACTCGCAGCGCCAATCGACCAAAGACGCAGGGAAAATCGCAGGACTTGACGTGAAGCGGATCATCCCTGAACCGACAGCGGCAGCACTTGCGTACGGGCTCGATAAACTCCACACAGACAAAAAAATTGCCGTGTACGATCTCGGCGGAGGAACGTTCGACATTTCCATCTTGGAAATTGGCGATGGCGTCTTCGAGGTCCTTGCGACCAACGGCGATACGCATCTCGGCGGCGACGACTTTGACCAGGTGATCATGCAGTGGATGCTTTCTGAATTCAAAAAAGAGAGCGGCATCGATTTATCAAAAGACAAGATGGCGATCCAGCGCCTCCGCGACGCCGCTGAAAAAGCAAAGATCGAACTGTCCGGAGTTGCCACTACAGAAATCAACCAACCATTCATCACCATGGATGCAAGTGGACCGAAGCACTTAGCGCTCACCTTGAGCCGATCCAAGCTCGAAGGACTCTGCCACGATCTGATCGAACGGACCGTCGAGCCGTGCGTCAAAGCGATGAAAGATTCAGGGATCTCGAAAGACACCATTGGAGAGGTCATCTTAGTCGGAGGAATGACCCGAATGCCCGCTGTCCAACAAAAAGTGAAGGAGATCTTCGGGCGCGAGCCGCATAAAGGGGTCAATCCCGATGAAGCGGTGGCCATCGGCGCTGCAATCCAAGGAGGCATCATCGCAGGCGACGTCAAAGACGTCTTGCTCTTGGATGTCGTGCCTTTGACTTTAGGGATTGAGACACTCGGCGGCGTTCTGACTCCGCTCATCGAGCGCAACACCACCATCCCCACTCAAAAGACGCAAGTCTTCTCCACGGCAAGCGACAACCAGCCCGCAGTCACCATCGTGGTGCTCCAAGGAGAGCGCCCCATGGCCAAAGACAACAAGGAAATCGGTCGATTTGACTTGAGCGATATTCCTCCAGCTCCACGCGGCACCCCGCAAATCGAGGTCCGTTTTGACATCGACGCCGACGGCATTTTGCACGTCTCTGCCAAAGACAAACAATCTGGCAAAGAGCAAAAAATTCGGATCGAAGCGAAATCTGGACTCTCGGATGCTGAAATCCAGAAGAAGGTGAAAGAGGCCGAGCTCCATGCAGCGGAAGACAAGGCACGCAAAGAAACCGTCGAGCTCAGAAATGAGGCCGACGCCCTGGCATTCCGTGCCCAAAAATCGCTCAGCGAATACAAAGACAAGCTTCCTGCCAACGTCGTTTCCGACATCCAAGGACGGATCGACGCCGTGAAGAAAGCGCTCGAGACCCAAGATAGCGCCGCCATCAAAGAAAAAACAGCTGCGCTCCAAGAGCACATGCAAAAAATCGGCGAGCACCTCTCCAAGAGCGGAGGACAGCCAGGTCCAGAGGCCAAAAAAGCCGACGACACCGTTCAAGAAGCCGAAGTGGAAGTCGAGGACGACAACAAGAAGTAACTCTCAGCGAGTTGAATCTGCCCAATGGAAAGCGTCGATCGACGTCTCTCCATTGGGCTTTTCTTTAAACACCCGAATTTCTAACCGAAGCGCAGAGCGAAGCTCCACAGGATTTGGCGGCGGCGTGCCGTTTTTCTCAATGATGAGTTCCTGATACAAGTTTGCATTGAACGGCGCATCATCTTCCGATGTCATCGACTGAAGAAGCTCAACCGGTTGCTCCCGATCCACCACAAAATAACGAAACCCTTGTCCAAGCGTCAGCTCAGCCGCCGCATCCAGCGCGCGGGCCCGCGTGGCCTCTACAGAAGCATTGGGCTCTGCGACCACCACCACCGCATAGCGATTGTCGCCGATCGGATACGTGAGCGCTGCTTGAGGAAGAATCGGGGTGCGCGACTCCTGGCAAGAGGAAAGAACAACAACAGAAATTAAAATAAATAAACGCACAATCAACATAATAATTG
>CAYGHT010000078.1:0-7113 GCA_964349755.1 uncultured bacterium | reverse complement strand
GTAATTGCGCTCTAATTGCTAATCTGTAATTATTTAAAAATTGACATGCCTAGCGATAGTCGGGTATTCTTTTGCCCGAATTATGAGTACAGATACCGCGCAATTGACTGCTTCAGAATACAAATACGGCTTTGTCACGCCCGTGGCGTCAGACGTATTTCCGAAGGGACTCAGCGAGAGCACGATCCGGGCGATTTCGGCGAAGAAAAATGAGCCGCCGTTTTTGCTTAAGTTTAGGCTGAAGGCGTTTGCGAAGTGGCAGCAGATGAAAGAGCCTCACTGGCTCAATGCGAATTACCCTCCGATCGACTACCAGAACATCTCCTATTACGCAGAGCCTACTTCCAAGCCGCGGCTCGAGAGTCTATCGCAGGTCGATCCTGAGATCCTCAAGACGCTAGAAAGGCTCGGCATTCCCGTCGATGAGCAAAAGCGGCTCACCAATGTGGCAGTCGACGTCGTGTTCGATTCGGTCTCGATTGGGACGACGTTTCGCAAGAAACTGGAGGATGCGGGCGTGGTGCTCTGCTCAATTTCGGAGGCGGTGCACCGCTATCCAGAGTTGGTGGAGGAGTATCTCGGTTCTGTGGTTCCAATTGGAGACAATTTTTTTGCGGCGCTCAACTCCGCTGTGTTTACCGATGGCTCGTTTGTCTACATTCCGAAGGGCGTCCGCAGTCCGATGGAGCTTTCTACGTATTTTCGGATCAACGAGAAGGAGACAGGGCAGTTTGAGCGAACGCTCATCATCGCAGAAGACGATTCGTACGTGAGCTATTTGGAGGGGTGCACGGCACCGGCCTACGACACGAATCAGCTCCACGCGGCTGTGGTAGAGCTCGTCGCAAAGACCCGCGCAGAGATCAAATACTCAACGGTGCAAAACTGGTATGCGGGCGATCCAAAGAGTGGCAAGGGCGGCATTTACAATTTTGTGACCAAGCGGGGGCTTTGCAAGGGCAATGGCTCTAAAATCTCATGGACGCAAGTCGAGGCGGGGGCCGCCATTACGTGGAAGTATCCGAGCTGCATTCTTCGCGGCGATGATTCAGTCGGTGAATTTTACTCGGTCGCGCTCACCAACGGCCACATGCAGGCAGACACGGGCACAAAGATGATCCACATCGGCAAGCGGACCCGCTCGACGATCGTGTCGAAGGGCATTTCAGCAGATGTCTCGCACAATTCGTATCGCGGCCTTGTGAAAGTGCTCCCGAACGCAGTTCGCGCGCGCAATTACACGCAATGCGACTCAATGCTTGTGGGCAATGCGTGCTCTGCGAACACCTTTCCGGTGATCGAAGTTGCGAATGCGTCTTCGCACATCGAGCACGAGGCGTCGACTTCGAAGCTCAGCGAGGCGCAAATTTTTTACCTCCAGTCGCGAGGCCTTTCGAAAGAGGAGGCGATCCACCTGATCGTCAGCGGCTTTTGCAAAGAGGTGATCCAGGAGCTCCCGCTTGAATTTGCGGTGGAAGCGCAAAAGCTCCTCGCCTTAAAACTTGAACACTCAGTGGGATGATATGCATCTAATCGAAATCAAAAACCTTCACGCCCAAACAGCTGGAAAAGAGATCCTCAAAGGGGTCAATCTCGTCATTGAAAAGGGGACCGTTCACGCAGTCATGGGCCCGAATGGTTCTGGCAAATCGACGCTCAGCTCCGTCCTTGCAGGCCATCCCGCCTACGAAGTGACGCAAGGCGAAATCTGGTTTAAAGGTCAAAATCTCCTCGAGATGGAGCCAGAAGAGCGAGCCGCAAACGGCTTGTTCTTGAGTTTTCAGTACCCGGTTGAAATTCCCGGCGTCTCCAATCGCCAGTTTTTGCAGACTGCGCTCAATGCGCAGCGCAAAGCGAATGGGTTACCCCAGCTGACTCCTGCCGAATTCGATGCGCTCTTGGCTGAAAAGATGGCGCTCATGGAGATGCGCACCGAATTCAAAGACCGCTCTGTCAACGAGGGCTTTTCTGGCGGCGAAAAGAAGCGCAACGAAATCCTCCAGATGGCGCTCTTTGCTCCCACGCTCGCGATCCTGGATGAAACCGACTCTGGCCTCGACATCGACGCCATGCGCGTGGTGGCAAGAGGCGTCAATGCCTTGCGCGGGCAAGACCGCTCACTTCTTCTCATCACGCACTACCAGCGCCTACTCGATCACGTGCGCCCCGATCACGTCCACGTGCTCATCGACGGTCGCATCGTACGCTCTGGCACCGCTGAGCTGAGTCTAGAGCTCGAAGCCAAGGGTTACGCATGTTGACGGCGCTGCGTCGCAAAGCCGAGGAGCGCGTTCGCGATCTTTCGCCCAGCGCATTCTCCGAACTGGCGGTAGCGCCGCAGGGCGTTTCGCTTCCGTCGATTGAGGGTGCGCTCTTGCCAGAGTGTCGGGGCGCGCACATCGTCTTCGTCGACGGCCATTTTTCGCGCTCGCTTTCCGTGCTGCCGCGGGGCCTCGTGTGTTTGCCGCTCGAGGCGGCGGCCCTTTCCTACGGACTGTTTCTCCAAGCGCGCTTCGCGAAGAGCATCGCAGAAGAGACCGATCCGCTTGCGCTTTTAAATAGCGCGCGCTTCAGTGGCGGCGCATTTCTCTACGTCCCTGCCGGGATGGCGTTTACAGAGCCCGTGCAGGTGCTCCACGTGCTCACAGGATCTGGGCTCGCCTTGCCGCGCTTGCATGTATCGCTAGGGGAAGGAGCGTCGCTGGCATTGGTCGAGACGCTCCAAGGCTCTGGCGCTTGCAATGGGCTCGTTGATGTGGCGCTGGGCGCTCGATCTCAACTCCAGTGGGTGAGCGTCCAGATGGGTGCAGAGACAGACCTCTTGAACACGACACTCATGGCCACAGTGAAGAGCGAAGCGAATCTCAAAGTCTTGCACGCCACCACGGGAGGACGGCTCTTCGCGCGCGTCCATTTGCTCGAAGAACAAGCTTTCGCACTTCTTCAAGGCCTTGCAATGCTGACCCACACGCGCCAGGCGAACCTGCACACGCTCGTCGAGCACGTAGCTCCGAGCTGCACGTCGCGCCAGCACATCAAATCGGTGCTCCAAGGAGCATCGAAGTCCCACTTCGAAGGCAAGATCCTGGTACGCCCTGCGGCGCAAAAAACAGAAAGCTATCAGCTCAATAACAATTTGCTCTTGGGCGAGCAGGCAGTAGCCAAGAGTTTGCCCAACCTCGAGATTTTTGCCGACGATGTGAAGGCCTCGCACGGCGCGACGTTTGCCGAGCTCGGCGAGACCGAGCTGTTTTACCTCCGCTCGCGTGGGCTGTCGAGCCCGGAGGCGAAGCTGCTACTCACGGACGGCTTTTGCCGCGAGCTCATCGATGAAGTGCGCATCGACTCGGTGCGCGTGCAATTGCTGGAGGCCATGCATGGACTCCACACTGCGTAAGAACTTCCCCATTTTCGATAAAAACCCCCACTACGTCTACCTCGACTCTGCCGCCACGACCCACAAGCCGCGGAGCGTCATCGAAGCGCTTTCTCGATTCTACGGAGAAGAAAACGCCACCGTGCACCGCGCGGTGTACCGGGGTGCTGTGATCGCAAGCGAGCGCTATGCGCGCGCACGCGAGACTGTGCAGCGCTTTTTAAGAGCCGCCCACACAGACGAAATTGTATTCACGCGGGGAACTACTGCTTCGCTCAACCTCGTCGCGCTGTCGTGGGGCCGCACGCACTTGGGGCCAGGTGACGAGATCGTTGTCCCCGAGATGGAGCACCACTCCAACCTCGTGCCGTGGCAAATGCTCGCTGAGCACACCGGAGCTACGATTCGTTGGGTCCCGATGGAGCCAGGTGGAACTGCGGATGTTGTGGGCTACATCACGGAGCGGACCAAGCTTGTCGCGCTCGCCCACGTCTCAAACGTCACCGGCACTGTGCACCCGATTCGCAGCGTTGCAGACAAAGCCCACGCCGTGGGCGCAGTCGTCGTCGTCGACGGCGCGCAAGGCCCCTCGCACATCCCCGTCGATGTCCAAGCGCTAGGCGCCGACTTCTACGCCTTTTCTGGCCACAAATGCTACGGCCCAACAGGCATCGGCATCTTGTACGGAAAGCGGGCGCTACTTGCCGCAATGCCCCCCATCGAAGGCGGCGGCGACATGATCGAGCATGTCACGCTCGAGAAAACGACCTACGCCGCTCCGCCGCTCCGCTTTGAAGCTGGCACGCCGATCATCGGCTCTGCAATTGGGCTGGCCGCCGCATTGGAGTTCATCGAGTCGATCGGACGCGAGAAAATCGCAGCGTTTGAAGCGGGGTTGGGAGGACGTTTGCGCGAAGGATTGCAGAGCGTAGAGGGCTTGCGCATACTTGGCACAGCTCCGAAGCACGCGGCGCTTGCGACATTCGTTGTAGACGGCGTGCATCCGCTTGATCTAGCAACGCTCCTCGACTTGAGCGGATTCGCGATCCGAAGCGGGCACCTATGCGCCCAACCCTGCTTAAAGAAATTTGGCGTGGAAGCGGCGGTGAGAGCCTCGCTGGGGGTGTACAACACGCTCGAGGAAGTGGAGCGGTTCGTCGAGGCGCTTCGCAGAGTGGTGAGGAAGCTCAGACAATAGCTGTTGGCGCAACAACGCCGACTACCATTAGGAGATGATTGATGAACACAAAGAAACGGCAGCCCGCGCATCCGGGAGATATTCTTGAGGAACATTATATTAAGCCGTTAGCTCTGAATCTGCAGGAATTGGCAGATCATTTAGGCATAGCGCGCAACACGCTGTTTAAAATTAGGGCGGGATTGGCTAGCGTGACTCCATCAATTGCGCGCGCATTAGCACAGGCTTTTGATACCACGCCCGAGCTTTGGCTTAATTTGCAGCAGAAATATGATCTTTGGGTCTCTAGATTGATGAAAAAGGTTGAGGGAAAGCGATAAGCCGGATTCTGTCGTGGGCGATCATTCCTCTAGGAGACCTGTCGCCAGATCCCTCGGGCAGCTCGCTTTGAACCTCGCGCGAAAAGCGCTTATAAGCGGTTCGTTTTCAGCCTTGCTTCAGATAGGGTTTACAACGCCGCCGGTTGCCCGACGTGCGATTGGCGCTTGACGCCAAACTTTTCATTCTGTCTACAGTTACCTGTAGCGAAGTGGTTTCTGTTGCACTTTCCGTGAGCTTGTCGCTCCCCAGTCGTTATCTGGTATCTCTTTCTTGGAAGTCCGGACTTTCCTCTCCCGCTCGTGTTGCCACGAGCGGCAGCGATCGCCTACTTTCCCTCAACAAACATGAATTTAGGTCGCAGCAGCGACGGCTCTGCGGCGGCGCCGTTTCGGTGCGACGACGGTGCCTTCGATCTCTTCGCTTTCTTGCCAGAAGTGGATTCTAGAGCAATGTTCGCAGAAGATGAGTCGCTCGCCCTTGCGGACGATGTTTTCGTGTTGGGCGGTGAGCGCGATGTGGCAGCCGTTGCAGGTTCGGTTTTCGATGGAGACGACGACGCGGTCTTTTTTGTTGTTCAGAAGCCTTTGGTAGATGTGGAGAACTTCTGTGTCGGCGGTTTTGGCGAGTTTGTCGCGGGTGAGTTTGAGCTCGGAGCCTTCTTTATTGATCATCCGGATGCTTTCTTTGATTTCGCTTTCGAGGGCGACGCTGCTCGCTTCGGATTGCTGAAGCGATTCTTTGATCTTCGTGAGGATCTCTTCTTCGAGCGTGCGCTTGTCGATCATGTCGCTGGTGATTTGTTCGGTCGCGATCCGTTCCCGTTCGGTTTGGGTCGTCTCTTGCGTGAGCGCGTTGAACTCGTCGACTTTTTTGACGGACGATTGGCGCGCTTCGAGTTTTTTGATTTTTTCTTTGATTTCAGCGATTTTGATTTCTTGGGCGGCGATGGCGCGGTTGAGTTCGCTGATTTCAGTTTCTTTTTCTGAGCGCTGTTTGAGCAGCTCTTGGCGCAGGTTGTCGATGTGTTGAAGTTCGCTTAGGCGCTCTTTTTTGAGCCGCATGAGACGAATCATTTTCATGTCGAATTCTTGGATGTCGAGAATGAGCTTGAGCGCTGGATGCATGAACCTACCTCTGGAAAAATAAAGAGTTATGCGAATACAATAGCGATTTAGCCGCGAAAAACTCAAGAAGAAAAGTAGAAAAACCCATGTTATACCTCAAAAATTATTTTGCTTGTGTGCCAGAAAACGAACGCTCTTCATCGGCGATTGCCTTTCTGGCGTCCTTGGACGCCGTTGGGGCGTCGATGCCTTCGATTGCAGGGCGGATTGTCCAAGAGCTGAGGGATCAGCGGAGTTACCTCAAGCTGATCGCCTCGGAAAACTTTAGCTCGCTTCCGGTTCAGCTGGCGATGGGCAATCTCCTCACGGACAAATATAGCGAGGGGTTTCCCGCTCATCGGTTCTATGCCGGATGCGACAATGTGGATGCCATCGAGTCGGAAGGGTGCGCGCTTGCTAAGAAAATTTTCAATGCGGAGCACGCTTACGTGCAGCCCCATTCGGGAGCCGATGCGAATCTCGTGGCATTTTGGTCCATTTTGGTGCAGCGCGTGCAGAGCAAAGAGATCGAAGCGCTTGGCAAAAAGAGTCTCGACGAGTTGACGGCAGAAGAGTACGAGCGGATGCGACAGCTACTCGTGAATCAGAAAATGATGGGGATGGCCCTTGGCTCAGGTGGCCATTTAACCCATGGTTATCGCCATAACATCTCGTCGAAAATCATGCGCTCGGTGAGCTATGAAGTGGATCCCAAGAGCGGCCTTCTCGACTATACGGCGCTTGCCGCCCAAGTGCGGGCGGAAAAACCACTGATCTTGGTGGCAGGCTATTCCGCTTATCCGCGTCTCATCGACTTTGCTAAAATGCGTGAAATTGCCGATTCGGTCGGAGCGACATTCATGGTGGACATGGCCCACTTTGCGGGACTCGTTGCAGGCGGCGTGATGCAGGGCAATTACAATCCGATTCCTTTTGCGCACATCGTGACGTCGACGACGCACAAGACGTTTCGCGGGCCACGCGGCGGGATGATTTTCTGCAAGCAGACCCACGCCGCGACGATCGATCGCGCGGTGTTTCCCGGATTGCAAGGGGGACCGCACAACCACACCACCGCCGCCATCGTCATCAACGAGCACGAGCCGCTGCTGCTG
>CAYGHT010000077.1:0-7152 GCA_964349755.1 uncultured bacterium | reverse complement strand
CACTTAAAATAAGATAATTGCAATTTAATTGTCAGGCGCGTAAAATATTAATGTTGTATAATTCATTTATTTGCTTATAATAAAGAAAAAGCGGAATAAATATGACGACAATACAAGCTTCTACTCCCTTAGATAGAGCCCGAGATCAGTTCTACGAGGCCTATTCACCCAGGACCCAAGCGGTTCAGTTGGTTTGCTCGAGCGCTCTTTCCATTGCGCGCCAAGGTCTGGATCAAGCAGCCGATTGGAGTGCGCTTCTTGGGCGAGCAGGTTCTGTGGTCGGTTCCGCGGTTGTTGTTGGGGCGTTGCGAGACATCCGAGACGGCTGTGTAGACAGCGAGCTTGCACAAAAGATGAGCGACACCACAGCGGTTCATAAAGCGAACTCAAAACTAGCGTCTGGCATCACGAGTCTTTTTAGCGGAGCCACCTACATTGCAGCCAGAGTCCTGCCCGTTTATGTAAGCCCGATTCTAGACATGCTCTCCTCGCTCTGCTTTGGTATCGCATCGCTAGTTACGCTTGGGCTTGCAGTTCGAGGAATTACGCAATGTAGAAGCTTTGAGAGCGAGCTCAGCGAGCTTCAGACAGACTCGCAAGGAGGGGCGAAAAAAGCCCTCCAGTTTTTGCTAGACGCCGCCCTTGTGAAAGGCAACCCAGGCGAAGACCACGTTCGACATAAACTCAAGCAGCTGAAGACGCAGACAAGCGCGGCTGGCATTGATATGATCCTTCAGCGTGCGCCTGCATTGCTCAAAGCTTTGGAGCGCAATCCGACCCCCCAAAATAAGCAAGCTGCACACCAACTCCTGAGCGATATCGCCTCAGAGACGCGTAAGAAAAGAATGGTCTACACCATCGGTGCCTTTGCTGCATTGCTTGGCATGGTCAGCGCTGCGCTCGGCTTTGTGAGCGGCGCTTGGATGATCGCGCTGGCGTTTGGGATTGCGGCGTTTGCCATCAACGTGGGACTCGCTGCTGTGAATTATATTGGCGCGAAAAAGCCGGTGCGTCCGGCTCTAAGCGAGCCAGAGCCGTCGCCTACTCTTGTACTCAGGTCGTAAGTAGAGGCTGCCGTTAGGAGAATGGATCAAGATTGCATGAATGCGCCGTTCGTTTGCTAGGGCTATAGCTCCTTCTTTTGAAATCCAGACATCAGATCCGTTTTTGTGTTCGATCTTTAACATCCGTTGCGTCAAAAGCTTAACACAACATATTGTAAGTATCTCAAAAACAGCTAAATACGATGGTATATAAGGATAGGAAGTTTAACAGCTCGTTTTTTGGAGATTTAGCATCTCCCTCTGGAATCCTTGCGACAGGACATGATAAAACATTCTCGTAATGCGTAATAAGTTGCGTAATCAGCACATAGCAATGTCGATTTATCATTGAATATAAGATATACGCTTGAAGGCTGAGAATCTTAATCTCCAGAGATGAGATACATAATAATCCTCTTGTCAAAGCATAGCTTTTTCATGCTACCATGAAGCGCTAAACCCACATGACAAAAATCAACATTGCCTTGACCCAAGGCGCACTCTCTACCGAGTGCCGCCATGAAAGCGGAGTCACTCTTTTCACAAGCGCACCGAAAGACAACGGGGGGACAGGCTCCATGTTTTCTCCTACGGACCTCGTCGCAGCGGCGCTCGGCTCGTGCGTGCTTACGCTGATGGGGCTCATGGCGCGCGCGCTCAACCTCGAGCTTCTTCACACGAGCGCGGAAGTGGAAAAGCACATGGTTGCATCGCCGCATCGCCGCATTGGTAAGATCGCAGTTCACGTTCGCTCGAAGCTTCAAACGACGCCTGAGTTTCAAGCAAAGCTCGAGGCTGCGGGGCGGAGTTGTCCTGTGCATGCGAGTTTGCACCCGGATGTGGTCCAAGAGATCACATTTTCGTGGGGCGTTTCATGAAATACACAACGCGCGCTTCTTTCCTTAAAAGTTTAAAAAATGGGGCTCCTAGCCGCTTCTATGCAATTGCGATTGCCGATGAGTACGAGCGGGCCCAGATGGTGAATGCAGTCTTGCAAAGCTGGGGCGCCGAAGGGTGTCTGGTGGAGCGATTTCAAGGCTCTGAGCTTCGCCCTGCCGCCCTTCTCGACGCCCTGCAGACGCAGAGCTTGCTCGGAGGCGATCCCATTGTGGTGCTCGAAGAGGCAGACAAAATTCCTAAAGCGCAGCTTGCGATTCTTCAGCCACGGCTCTCAAGTCCCATGTCTTATGGAAGACTCATCGTTGCAGCAAAGGCCAAAACACCGCTACTTGCACTTGGAGACGTTGTTTTCGATCTTCTTGATGAAAAGCCGTGGGAAAAAGACAAACGCCTTCAAGAGCTCATCGAAGAGCGTATCCGGAGCGCCGGAGCGTCGATTGCCTCCGATGCACTGGTTGCGTTTCTCGAGCGGCTCGAAAAAGACTCAGCAATGCTTGAAAGCGAGGTGGACAAGCTTCTTTGTTACACAGCCAAGGGAGCTCGGATCGAAGTTGCAGATGTGATCGCCATCACTGCTTCGAGTCGCACGTGGACGGTTTGGCAAATGGCCGAAGAGCTGATTTGGGAGGGGCGCACCTTGCAGCCGCTCGACGCCTCCAACGTGCACGCGATTCTCTCGTTGCTCCGCACTCAACTCCAGATGGGGATGAAAATCTCCGAGCTTCTCCACAACAGAGCAACGCGCGAAGAATGGTCGGCCGCGCTCCCCAAAGTCTTCGCCAAAACCCTCGAAAAGCGCACCTCCATGGCTGCGCGCCTCGGCCGGACCTACTTTGCTAAAGGGCTCGAAGCCCTGTTTGAGCTCGAGCTTGCCTCGCGCAGCAGCTCGGCAGATCCAGTCGCCCTTCTCGATCGATTTCGCGCAAAGTTGGCCCTCCATGTCGCAAGGTAAGCTCATTCTTCTGCCCAATCTATTAGACGAGGGCGCTGAAATAGAAGCCTCCCTACCACCTAGCGTCGCTTTGGCCGTTCGCAAGCTCCAAGGCATCATTGCCGAAAGCGAAAAAAGCGCCCGTCGCTACGTCCGCCGATTTTTAAGCCACGACGCCATGGCCGCCCTTCCCATCCGCTTACTCAACGAACACACTCCAAAAACCGACCTCGACGCCCTGCTAACGCCCGTCCTGAAAGGGGAGTGCTGGGGCGTCTTATCCGACGCAGGATTGTCCTGCATCGCCGATCCAGGAGCCGATCTCGTGGCCCTTGCGCGCAAAGCAGGCGTCGCAGTCGAAGCCATCCCAGGCCCCTCGTCCATCCTACTCGCGCTCCAGCTCTCAGGCTTGCCCGCCCAACGCTTCTCATTTCACGGCTACTTGCCCAAAGAGGGAGCAGAATTGGAGCAAAAGATCGTGCGCCTCGAGCGAGAAGCGCGCGAACAAAACGCCTCGCAAGTGTTCATCGAGGCGCCCTACCGCTCAATGAAATTATTTACTGCGCTCTTACAAACGCTCCAGAGCGGAACGCGCCTATGCGTTGCCGCAAGCCTGATGAGCCCCCAAGAGCGCGTGGTATCGCAGACAATCGCCACATGGCGAAATGGGACGTTTGCGTTGGGCAAAGAGCCGACGGTGTTCGTGGTGTGGGCGAGCTAGCAATTTTTTCTAGATAGCAAAACGCCGCTTGTGGTAACCTGCCTTTTCACTTTTTCAGGAGGTCAACCATGAGCGCGATTTTTTCTTTCATCGGAGCCAATCTCGATAAATTCAGTCTTCTTTATCAATTCGCCGAAACAGGCTCGGTCGTGTTGCACAATTCCTCTGGAGAACGGTTTGATGAAGGCAAGAAAGCGCGAGACCACTTCCATGTCACAAGCCTCTGTTTGGCAACTGTTGGCTTTTTGACCCTCTTCGAAGGAAAGCTCTCGCTTCTTTCGAGATCTCTGCGGATCATTCCTGGGCGTCTCACTTTCATATTTCCTGTGCTTACAGTAGTTGCATGTGGGGTTCCATTGTTTCTGGTTGCCGCAGCTGTGTGTGAGCTTAGCGCTCGCATCTTAAGCCCGAATCGCGATTTAAAGCATTTGCTGCCTTCAGATGTGAAGCCTTCTGACAAGCCCCAGATCGAAGTAAAGCTGGATCAACCGACTCGAGTACGCGGTCAACATTTGGTCGTTGCTGCTCGCCTTGTGATGAATCTGGCGCTTGCGTACTTTTCTGCGAATCCCTACCTATTTTTAGCGACCGCTGGCTTAGAGCTTCTTAGCATGGGCATAACAACTCGATGGAAGTGGGTCGCGTATACACAGACTGTTATTGTCCCGGTTAAGCCCCAACCTAAGGCTTCCCACCCAGAAGAGAGAGTTGGAAAAGTTGCGGTTACTCAACTTTGGCGCATTTTCCCGCCTCAATCTCGTGGAGAACCTAAGAATGAGCAATCAGTTGTTACTGAACTTCATTCTAAGTTACCTCGCTTAACGACTCCTCCTGTAAACTTACAAATTGCGTGGGATCACAAAAAAGAGGTCTTTAAGCAGATAAGTGGGATCACATTAAATAGTGGAAGCTTAGCGAGTCCCATCTACGCTGAAACGGAAGTGTCCATTGTCAGCGACACAGGCACTACGAGGTACTCGATTCCCGTAACTTTCGCTGACGAAGCGGGGATGCGGAAATTGATTGCAGCCCCAATAGCGGCTGAAGTCACCTCCCATCAAGCTCAAAAAGCCGCAGGTGAGGTAGATAAGCAGACGGCAGCACAGGAAGTGGTCTCAGAGGTCTCTCTGCCTTAAGGCCACAGCCGACAAGCACGAGCTCTAATTCAAGAAATTTATACCACAATTTTCTTACCAGAATGTCGCGTAAGTGGCTACATTCTGGCTAAATAAGCATCCATTTATGCCAGAATGTATGCAAAAAAGCAGAATTCTGGTTGAGTTTGAGCTTCTTTTTGGTTCTGCGGCTCCACAGATCGCATAAAGTCGTCTCGTATTCGATGAGCTTGGGTCCGCTTTGAACTTGAGCTTGCGTGCCAGCGTTGTATTGAATATTAGCCGCCTGCAACTTATATTTTTAATTAAAATTTGTTGTACTAATTGATGTTAATTATGTTATATATTAAAATGTTTTTAATTTAAATAACGGAGATTGTTGTAATTATGAACAGTTTGCAGCAGCCATATTTCCCGAGCTGCTTTTCTTGGAAGCCAGTAACTCGAGAAGAGCTCCAATCAGGCAAAGTTAAACCAGGAGTTCGCCAAAGAGGGAATGATCCTAGAGAAATATACGGGGTAATTGATACTTCTGGCGACAAAAAGCATCCCGTCTATTCATCAAGGGAGAAGTATGCAACGATCGCCTGCTTGCAGCCATTTATCTGGATCCCACGAGTCATTTTTCGAGTGGGTTCGTTATTGAGTGGTGACTTCATTCGACCAGGCGTAGAGAACGGGAAGTACGAATGGCAATTGAAATGCCAAAAATGGTCTCTTCAATCCAAAGACATTTCTCTTAAGCCAGGTGTGAATGCACGCCGGATTGCAATCGCAAAGCATGTCGCGATCGAATGCGCCAAAAACGTCGTCAAAATTCCATTCTATGTTCTGATGGTGACTCCTCTTTTTCTCATTGCCCTCTATGGACTCATCTGCAATCCGTATGATGCGGATGTAGCCTTTGGCTCAATCGAGAACCTATGCGCTCGAAATTGGATTCCTCTTCCTGAAACCAACACAGCAGGATGGAATGCAAGGATTATTCAATTAGGAGACTACCTAGCTGCTTGCAAACAGCCAAATGGCGTTATAAACCAAAAGAATTTATACAGGCTATTTAAGAATTATAATTCTGGCACCTATCGAAGCCAAATTGTATTTATTTCCAACGAGCTGATGAACAAGCGTGAATTTTTCCACGCAGAGAACATTCCGATAGAAGAGATGTTCCATCTTCTCCAAATCTATAAAGACAACTTACGTCAATTCAGCTTGAGCGATGAATTAGAGTGTGACTCTGCTGGACGGCTGCTTATAAGTTGGGTGTTGCGTTTGAAGGTGAAAGAGCTTCTCGAGCAAGAGGATCCAAATAGTAGTATTCCTCCAGAAGCAGATTTTACCAAACTAAGGGACCTTCTTAAAGATGTGATAAATGGCCTAAAGAACATCGAAACTCAGCGTGAAAACGGCGAAACGCCTGAGCGGGCAAAGATCGCAACAGCTCTTACAGAGTTAAACGGCCTATTGAAGATTCCTGCCAATTTCCCAGCTTCAACTCAAACGCTGGCAGGTTTACGCAACCCACTTACACCAACTCCTCAGTCACCGAATCGCACATGAGCATGCCGCGCAAGGAAAGAGCTGCTATCGATTGAAGATCTCAAAAGAGATCCCTGTGTTGCAATTCTTGGCGAAGTTGCTCTGGGGATTGAAATAAAATCGCATCCAAACCCTGTTTTTTTCCTTGTTCGACATTTTCTGCTCGATCGTCGATGAAAATGACATCTTTGGCTGGTAGGCCCAGTTTATCCAATAGAAGGGAGTAGGCTTTGGGGTCGGGTTTTTCTGCGCCAATTTCGCACGAAAGCAGGCATGGATCAAAAGGAGCGTAGAACCCAAACTCTCGAATCAAACGAGAAAGACGCTCGTCGATGTTCGACAACATGGCAACGGGAACCTTTTTTTCTTTCAGCTGATCCACAAGTTCGTACATCTCAGGATTGATCCCGATGGCCTTTTTCATGACTTGTCGGAAATCTTCGCTCCAAGTAGCCGGTAAACGGACGCCTTTTCGCTTGGCAAATTCCACCCAAAATCGCTCATCGGTTGCGCCTAGCTTTACAGCTTGTCTCTTCTCCGCATTGACCTTCTCAAAGTCTTCCTCAGAAAGCTGAAAAGAAGTTCGGATAAAATCGACCACCGCCTCTCGATTGGGTTGCCCTGTCATGACTCCACCAAAATCAAAAACAACCGTCTGCTGAGCCGTGAGCAGTGACGTGGCTGTTAGGAAGGTTAAAAAAATGTTTTTCATTGGCTGCTCCTCGTTCATTTTCAGGCCTAAAGGAAGAGGGGAATCGTACCAACTTTTTGGTGCTCGGGTCAATGCGTTCTTTGCTTTGATTGGGGGTCTTAGTTCTGAGGCTCCACAGATCGCATAAAACCACCTCGAGCTTGAGTCCACTTTGAGCTTGAACTTGCCCTCCTAATTATATTGAATAT
>CAYGHT010000076.1:0-7161 GCA_964349755.1 uncultured bacterium | reverse complement strand
CCCATCGTGTGTGTACATGCGATCTTGCGGGGAACTGACTGCTTGAGGAGGCAAAATTTGGAGCCGATGCTCGGCGCTCTCAGACGCACCTATGATTTCCATTTCATCACGAGCTTGGCTGAGATAGCGATACGTCGGATCCTCAGGGAATCGGAGAAGAATCTTTTCGTTTGCGAGCTGCTTGGAAAACACCACCCAAATCGAGGGGTCGATGTCTTCAGAAGATGGGATTTCCTTTTTAGGGCGATCGAGCGTGACCCAGCCGTCGGCGTCCATGGAGGAACCTAAAAGCGCTGCGATTGTAAATAATATTTTAAAAGCAAACATACTGAAGCAAGTATAGTTTAAAACGAATCTAATGGCGAATATTAAAAACAACCTTATTACAACCGGTTACACATTCAAACCAAGCCCTATAAAAAATTTTTAAAGCGCAAAAAAACCCCGTTTGCTATTCAGGGCCTTAGGGAACTTCAACTCTTAAGGAGCCTATTTATGTGTTATTCTTCATTCTATGCTCAAGTCATTGGGCTTTACTTCTTTCTGCTTAACCTCACCATGCTGTTGCATGGAGCGCGCTGGAAAAGACAAGTCTCGGAACTGCTGTCTAACCACGCTTTACTCGCTGTAACAGGCGCTGTTGGGATGCTCATCGGGCTAATCCTCGTGACTACGCACAATGTGTGGGTTTCGGACTGGCACGTGGTGATCACGCTTGTGGGCTGGTTTGTGTTGCTCCAGAGCCTGATGCGTCTTTTTTATCCAGAGGCGTTTGTCAACATGGTTAAAGGGATGTCGGAAAAGGGCAAAGGAACTATCTGCAATTGGATCTTCTTGCTCGTTGGGATTTATCTCATTTGGGCTGGATTTTTCCGAGTCTAAATCTCCACTTGAGGGCCTACCGTGCAGCGTCGAGCGTTTATCTATTCCTCTTTAGCTGCACTGATCCTCATGATCTCACTCGGCGGCGCGTGGGTTTTCCACCGCCGCCATTTTGTTTATACAAACGATGCGTTCATCGACGGCTACCAGGTTTCGATTAGCTCCGATGTCGAAGCGCGTCTGATTCAACTCTTTGTCGACGAGGGCGACTACGTCCAAGAAGGGCAGCTTCTCTGCCAGCTCGACGAGAGCATTTTTCTATCGAGAAAGCAAGACGCTCAAACGCAGGTTGCACTGCTTCAAGAAAAAGTCGGCCTCCAACGGATCGAGGTAGAAAAACTGCGCGATATTTACATCGTCGCCAAACAAGAATTCGACAGCCAAATCATTTCCTTCATCGCGTTTGACAAGATCGAAAAAAACCTCCGCATTGCGGAAATGAAGCTCAAAGTCACCGAAGCCTCGCTCAACAATGGGATCGCCAAGCTCGGCGTCATCGAGGAGTGGCTCCGGCATACCAAAGTTTACGCCCCGCGAAATGGGGCCATCGCAAAGCGCTGGATTGTCGCAGGCGATGTCGTGCAGATCGGCCAGCCGCTGTTCATTCTCACAGATGTCGAGCACATTTGGGTCACAGCAAATCTCGAAGAAACAAAGGTGCAGCACTTGCGTGCAGGCGATCCGGTGGAGATTCGCGTCGATGCGTATCCGGGCCAAAAATTTAGCGGTTCTGTGTTCGTCGTCCGGGCGACGGCAGCTTCGCAGTTTTCGTTGATCCCACCTGACAATGCCACGGGCAATTTCACTAAAGTCGTGCAGCGCATTCCCATCAAGATTTGGATCGACGTCCCGCGAACACGCGAATCTCGCTATCTCTACCCAGGGATGTCAGTCGAAGTGGACATCAAGATTCGATGAAGCCCTGGCTGATCCTTGCCAATGTGCTCCTCACGACATTTCTCGTTTTTTTATCGGCTGCTGTGACGCTCATCGCCGATTCGTCCATCCAAGGAGAGCTTGCCTTAAGCGCTCCAAAGGCGCAGTGGGTGACGACGTTTTATCTGCTTGGCATTACCTCGATCGTTCCAGCAAGCACATGGCTCTCGATCCGTTTTGGACAAAAGCGGGTGTATCTCTTTGGCACGTTCCTGTTCACTCTGAGCTCCGCGCTCATTGCGTTTGCGGGGGATTTTCCAATCACGGGGTTTGCTAGATTTACCGAAGGGATGGGCGCTGGGCTCATTTTCCCGGTTGGCCTCGCAATGATTGTGCGCAATATCCCAAAGGAAAAGCTGCCTCTTGCGCTCAACTTGTACATCGCGGTGGGTTTTGGGCTTGGGCTGGGCTTCGGACTTCCTCTTTCTGGCTATTTTGCCCAATTCTTGAGTTGGCGAGACGTCTTTCTCTTGATGATTCCATTGGGAACTGTCGCATTTCTCGAGTGTTGGTTGTGCCATCCAGAGACGCCTCCCAATGAGACCAGTCCTTTCGACTTCTGTGGATTTTTTAGCTTCATCGCCTGCATGGCGAGCTTACTGGTCGCCTTGAGCTTTGGCGCGCTTCCTTCCACCGATGGCGGTTGGACCTCGCCGTTCATCCTCGGCATGTTCGCACTCAGTGCATGTGCGCTCGTAGCGACCATTTTCATCGAGCGACGCGTGGCAAACCCGGCCATTCCGCTCCAGATTTTTCGCGATCCTGTGTTTGTCCTCTGCATTTTGTCGATGTTTCTTCTCGGCATGGCGCTCTTTTCGAGCCTCTCTTCTTCCATGCTCTTCATGCTCAAGGCGCTCAAATATGAAAAATTCGTCACCGGCTTGATTGGCGCGACCTACGGGTGCTCGATGGCGATGGCGAGCATTCTCACGAGCCAGCTTGTCAAGAAAGTGCCTGTACCTCTCCTCATGCTCTCAGGGCTTGCAATCTTGATCACGAGCTACTTCCTCAACAACCAAATTACGCTCCAGAGCGCTCCACCTCAGCTCATTTTGATCTTGCTGCTTCGGGGACTGGGCGTTGGACTTTCTCTAGGTCCCATCATGGGGCTGGGGCTCCATTCTGTGCCTAAAGAGCTGGAAGTTGAAGCAACCACGCTGCTGACCTTCTTCCGTCAAATCGGCGGCACTTACGGGGGCATTATCCTCACGATTTTAATGATCAAGCGGACCATTTTTCACGCCGCCCGGTTCAGCGAGCAAACCAACGCCCAGATTCCAGGCTATCGCGTGACGTGGCAGGGGCTCAGATCGCACTTCTTTACCAGCATCAACGACGGAAGTACTCTAGCCGCAAGAAAGCAGGCCACAGCGGCAATCGTGCAGAATGTGGAAACGCAAGCATTCATCCAAGGGCTCAACGATGGGCTGGTCGTGTTTGGCTGGGTGACTTTGACGGTGGCGCTCTTGCTCGGTGGGCTAATCGCAAAGCGAATGTGGAGTCGGCGAAAGCCCCACGCAGCAGAATAACAAAGCGGGCACGGGCACGCACACGGGCACGGGCATGAATTCGAGGGGCATGCACTCGTGCCCGTGTGCGTGCCCGCTTGAATCTCTTTAACGCACTAGCGCTTTTTAGAGGCCCGTTGTACGATCTTTTCGCATGACCCAATCCATCTGGCACACTCCCCTTCAGCTCGCACCTCTCAACGACCGCGCTCTAGATGGCCTGTCGAGGCACCTCGGGATCGAATTCATCGAATTCGGGCACGATCATCTGACGGCGCGCATGCCTGTTGCGGCGCACACCTATCAACCGCTGGGCAGTCTGCATGGAGGAGCCACAGCCGCCCTTGCAGAAACGGTCGGGAGCGTAGCGGCGAATTGCTGCGTGGATCCAACGGTTCGGTTCTGCCTTGGGTTGGAGCTCAACATCAACCACCTTAAGGCTGTGACTGCAGGCTTTATCCATGCGGTTGCGCGGCCCCTGCACATCGGTCGAACGACGCAAGTGTGGGACATTCAGATTTACAATGATGAAAAAAAACGGATTGCGGTCGCCAGATTGACGATCGCCGTAATAAAAAAAATCCCTCCTGAGAATCAGGAGGGATTCATCTAACAACTAGCGGTTGTAGAATCCGCCGCTGCGATCGCCTCGATCGCCGCCGCCGCGGTATTCACGACGCTCGCCTCGATCGCCGCCTCGGTCACCACCGAAGTCGCGACGTGGACGGAATTCGCCTGCTGGGCGTTCACGACGTTCTCCCATCGGAGCGCGTGGTTCGCGTTGCTCCATGCGAGCCCAGTCGATGACGAGAGTTTTACCTTGGAAAGGTTGTCCGTTCAGGGCTTCTTTTGCTTTGCCGGCTGCATCTGCGTCGTTGAAACGAACAAACGCAAAACCGCGGGATCTGCCAGTGAAGCGATCCATCACGATTTTCACTTCTGCTACTTCGCCATAAGTGCCGAAGAGTTCGCGAACCTGTTCTTCATTTGCTTCAAAGTTCAGGTTGCCGACGTATAATTTTTGATTCTGTTGATTCATTGAAAGTTCTCCAAAAAAGACCCTGTAACGGGCGAAAAGTTAAAGTTACAGAAATAGCTTGCATTTCTGTACGCCAAGTATCTTAAATGAAGCTTCTCGAGGAAGTCAAACTAAAAAAATGATATGACGGCTAGCAAAGAAAAAATTGAACGGCTCGAACGCCGGATGGAAGAAATTGGGATTCGCGAAGAGGACCTGGTGGAGAAATTCATCTTAGGGTCGGGCAGCGGAGGCCAGAAGATCAACAAGACCTCTTCTTGCGTCTATCTCAAGCACCTGCCGTCGGGCATGGAAATCAAATGCCAACAGAGCAGGTCCAGGGCGCTGAACCGTTTTCTCGCGCGCCAAGAGCTGTGTGAGCGGCTGGAAGAAAAGCTCTTCCAGGAGAAATCGAAGCGCTCTCAAGCAATTGAGAAAATTCGGCGCCAAAAGCGAAAACGGTCCAAACGCGCGCAGGAAAAAGTGCTCGCAACGAAGCGATCTCACAGCGCGAAAAAGTCACTGCGTCGGTCTCCCTCCATTGAATAAACGATCGATTTCTTCGAGGCTTTTTTGTTTGGTTTCTGGGAGATAGCTCCACACTACAATCACCCCAAGCAAACAGAACAAGCTGTAAAGGCAAAAGGTGCCGCCAAGAGTCAGCAAATGGAGCATTGGCGCCACTGTCAAGACGACCAAGTAGTTCGTCACCCAACCTAAAAAGCCTGTAATCCCAAGCGCTGCTGCTCGAACGTCTGGCGGACTGATTTCGCCGATGACAAGTTGAGGAACAGGGCCGAGTCCAATGGCGTAAGCTCCTATGTACAGGCTTAAACTGAACGGAGTGATTTTGTCGAGAAATGGGGCGTGAAACAAGGAGGCAAAAACGACTGCAAGGAGCGATGCAAGCATGCCAAAGAGGCTACAGAAAAGTAGGAACCGGCGCCCCCAGCGATCGATGATCGAAGCGGAGATGAGCGTCGAGACTGCATAAATTACTCCCAGACAAAGGGTCGCGAAGAGCACTCCGTGAGCGCCTGTCGATTGAAGAAGTTTTGGAGCAAAGTACAAGACGGCGTTCGAGCCGCTCAACGATTGAACGCCGATCAGTGCACCCCCAAGCAGCAGACGGCGTCGATAGGTGGGCTCGAAGAGCGCACTCCAAGTTGCTCTTGTCTCTCGTCGCACTCCACTTTCTGGAATAAAAAAAAGCCCGAACCCTTGAATCACGCCGGGCAGCATTCCAAGGCCGAACATCAGACGCCACAGTTCTTCTTCTGCGAGAAAATAATTGCTCAGATAAGCGAAGAGCGCGCCAAGCGCAATCCCCATTTGATAGAGGTTATTTGCTGCACCGCGAAGCTCTGCAGGTGCGATTTCGATGATGTACAGAGGGGCTACGATGGTGGCGATGCCCGCTCCAAATCCGATGAGGAGCCTTCCTACAAGGAGCTGCTCATACGATGTAGCCCATGCAGAGAGGGCGCAACCTACAGTAAAAAGGAGCACGCTGAGCCCAATCGAGTTTTTTCTTCCCATCCGATCGGCCAACGTTCCTGCAAACAACGAGGTGCATAGAGCGCCGAAGAGCGTCATGCTGGCGATGATTCCTTGTTGCAGGGGCGAAAGCGAGAACGCATTGGTTAAAAGCAACAGAGCACCGGCAATGACGGTGGTGTTGTAGCCAAACTGTAGACCGCTGAAAGCTGAGATCACGATTGCACGCTTCATGACGTCCTCCTTGGTTTGTGAGTTGCAAATACAACGTAAACAGATTATGCGAATTTATGAAAGAAGTCGTTTAGCAAAGCCGCGCCGCGCTTTGCGTCGGAGGGCCACCTTGGCTGCTCGGCCATATACGGCTTCATGTAGATTTTCGATTGCCATGAATGCGGTGGGATCTTCGCGAAGAACGATCTCTTTGAGTTCTGCAAGGTCTAACCGTTCGACGACCAAAAATAAAATGTCCCGATCTTCGCCGGTGTAACCGCCTTTGCCTTTGAGGAACGTGAGTCCAAGTCCGAGCTCGCCTGTGATGATTTTACTGAGCTTGTCTGGCTTGGAGCACAAAATCAGGACCGATTTGAGCTCTTCAAGGCCTGCAATGACGATGTCCATCATTTTAAAGGCGACGATGTAGGTCATGAGAGAGCGGAGCGCGATGTGCCAATCGCGAAAAATCCAGCCGTACGCTGCAAAAATGAAGATGTTGATGAAAAAAATCACCTGACCAACTGTATAGCCTTTGCGCCGGTTGATCAAAATTGCGAGGATCTCCGTCCCGTCGGTGCAGCCGCCGTGACGAATGATGAAGCCGGCGCCGGCGCCGAGCATCGCGCCGCCGATGACGATTGCCTCCAACGGATCTGCTTCAAAACTCGGGAGGGTTTCGAGCACTTTTAGAAAAAAAGCAAAGAAGAGCGTTGCGAAAAACATGTGCAGTACAAAGGAGCGTCGAATGAAGCGCCAGGCTAAAAAAATGAACGGAATGTTGAGCAACAGAAGATAGAGCGATAGGTATTCGGTGCCGTAAAGGCGGCCGAGGATCAGCGAGATGCCGATGACTCCCCCATCGATCAATTCATTGGGGATTAGAAAAATGCGGATGGCCACGGCTGCAAATAAAGCGCCTACAGCCATTCCGGCGTAGCTGATGACTTGGGCAAGGATGCGCTGGGGGAGGGTCTTAGTTTGAGGCATACTCCTCACGATAAAGAAATACAGAGGTAGTGTACAGAGAAAATGCGCGGGAGACGGGGCTCGAACCCGCAACCTCCGCCGTGACAGGGCGGCGCTCTAACCAATTGAGCTACTCCC
>CAYGHT010000075.1:0-7250 GCA_964349755.1 uncultured bacterium | reverse complement strand
CACAGAGGCTCTGAAACGCGCGTTTCGCGTCTCTGTGATCTCTGTGCTCTCTGTGGTTATATTTTTTATCATCAATCGGAGCCAAAGGAAAGCCAGCTCTTTTTCTTCGTCAGACGAAACTGTGGATCCTTGATTGTCCCCTCGATGGAAATCGCAAATGCTTCGGTGAATTTGAATAAAACGAACTGCTTCATCTGAACGAGAATCTGTAAATTGCCGTCGAGATCCATGCGGGGCAGCGCCCCCGCTGGCTCCATCAAAAAGAATTCGCTTCGTTTCGCTTCGCTATACGAGTTTTTGAGTCCTGACAGCTGAAAATAGCCGTCTTTCAATGCAAACGAAAATTCGCCGCTGACGGGGATCAACAACTCGAGATCCAAGACGAGAATGCGGCCAAACACGTTGGACGGCAGATCGAAGAGCGTCTCTTCACGCTTGTACGAATTGATGAAGACGACATCGCCGTTTGCCGTGTACGTTTTGGGCTCATCGAGCAATCCTTTCCAGTTGCGAAAGTGAAGCTGACGGACAACGAGCGGCGTCATCGAGCCTGGCTCTTGATCCGGCGAGTGCAAAAAGCTCGGGCGAAAATCCTGAATGGACACTGTCGGGATATGCAACGTCCAGCCGGGGTTTACAAGTTGCTTGTCCCCAGATGATGCAATATTTTGGTCCCCAACTGATTGCGGATTTGAGCGTATTACCCCATCGGTTAAGCGCGAAAAGCCGCAATCAGTTGGGGGCCGAAAGATTGCGTCAGGTGAGGACAATGAACTTGTAAATCCCGGCTCTGGATTTTGGGCCTTTCCCTCGAGGCGCATGTCGGGAATGTTCATCCGCCCGGCCGAATCGCTGATCTGCAGATCGTAGAGATGCACCAGCGAGCGGCTCAAAAACACTTGTGCGAGGAGCGTGCGGAATTGGTAGCCGAAGAGCTCGATCTGCTTTCCGCTGAAGATGCCCTGAAACTCCACGCTCTTCCAATCACCGCTGGTCATTGAGAGATTCCCTTTCAACTCAAACCCTTTCCCAATCTTCAGCGATCGAAAGAATTTGGCGATGTCTTGAGGCAGCCACTCTGCCGCACGCAGGCCATCGAAGCGGGCGCTGCCGATGAGGTGTCCCTTTTTAAGCTCGTGAAACGCGGCATCGATGCCGCCACAGGAGCCCTCGATGGAGTGGACAGACAACCCTTGTGCTTCGGCGTAGCTCCAGTCGATGAGGAGCGGCAAGCTTTCGCCCTCTTGGAAAGAGAGAACGCCCCGAAGCTGCGGCTTGAGCCAGCCTTCTGCCGTCAGTTTGGTTTCAAGCGCTTTGTGCGCGACTTTGCCCTGCACAAACACCCGCTCAGGGTCGAGCGTGAAATGAACATCGGCGAAGCGCGTGTCGCTCCGAAACGTCCCTTCGTGGACGACGCCAGAGAGTAAAGAGCCGTCGAATGAACCGCTCAACGTCGCCGTGAGCGCAATCCCAGCGTCATGGAAGAACTGAGCTCGGTCCATGCGCCAACGGGCGCCGTGACCCAAAATTTCGAATAGCTCAGCTTTGATGTGGCCTTGAGAGCCCTCTTTGAAAAGGCGGCAATCGAGGCCCGTCACAAGAACGTCCATCTCGGGCGACATGTGCAGATGGAGCGACCCTGCATTCTCAAAGGCCGCTCCCTTGAACGAGGCGTTGCTAGCTCTCAAATCGAGATCCGCCTCAACGCCGCGAGCGTTGAGTGTTACACACCCGCTGCCAGCGAGCTGGCCGATGGCGTGTTCACTGACGGATGCTAAATTTGCCGTCACAGCCACAAGGCGCACATCGGCTTTGGTCAGTCCCGCGACGCTTCCCTCAAAATCAAACGCGACGCCATCGCCGTAGCTTCCGTGGCCCTGGTGTAGTTTCAGACGCTCTGGCGACATCTCAAGCTCGCAAGATGCCCGAAGTGGCCCGTAGCGAAGCGAAGATAAATTCCACTGGCCCGCTGTCGAGGTGAGCTCGACATCGAGCGGCTGGCTCAATCCCCGTACACTGAGCGCATAGCGGCTCATCGCGTCTTCAATACGCCCTTCGAACTCCACGCTCTGGGTCCCACGCTGAATCGTGCACTGAATGGTGCCGCGCGTAAGGTGCAGGCCGTCGCATTCGACATCGTGAGCTTTCAGCGGCGCGCCGTAAATGTGCGAACGGGCAGAGTCGATCTCGAGATGACGCCCCTGTTTGGTCCCGACAAGACGCGCCGTATGGGCGAGCGCGCTCTCGAGACGAACATCAAACGCCCCAGTTTCGCCCGCAAAGCGAATCCAAGGCGCAGTAAACGGCAGCGACTCGATCCGATCGGAGAGCGCCAAGGCGATGTTGCCCTTCGCCGAGTGGATTTCCCACCCGTCTGAATCCATCTGCAAGTCGAGATCCAGCTGCTGCAGCCGCGCAATGCGATGCGATACGGTCGCAGCCTGGCGCAACTGAAGCGAGAGGGCGTAGTCGAGCAGAGTCAAACGCCCATCCCACGCAACGGTGAGACTCAGCGCCCCCTGAAGCGAGCCGCTAGTGAGCGGAATGCCCACTTGAGGAAACCACGGCTTCACCTCCCCTTCAATGCGCGTGAACTCGAGGGATCGTCCATTGGTGTGAGCAGTAAACTGAATGCCATCGACATCTCCAGTGAGCAGTGTTTGCTTTGGGGACAGCACAGCTTGGCAATTCCAAGGGATTTCGCCAGTGCTCGTGAACTCCGCAATCCCCTTTTCCACATCCCAGCTCCCACGACACTGCGATACGCGGATCCCTTCCAGATCGGCCCAGCCTTCGGTGATGGTCCAACGCCCATTTTCATACGCGATGTTCTCGGAGCCAAACGCTGTTTTGTACTGCTTAAGCGCAAGATGACGCCCCGCGAATGCATCGATGTGTTGAAGCCAAGGCCCTGAGAGCTGACCGCTGAGGATGCCGGATGTGAGCTCCCAATCTGATCCAACAAAGTCGCGCAACCCATTCCATTCGGCAGGCCCGATGTTTTCCCACTTGAGTGTCCGATCGCCCTCGCGGGTTTGCGAAAAATGGGCGCTCGCAGAGCCGAAGCGGCTAGATCCCTCGATCCACGCCCAATCAGCAGGCGTGTCGAATACGCCCTTGCCCGTGCTCTCAAAGCGCATGCCACTCTCGACATTGGCTGAACACTCCCACTTCACTCCGACGCCTGCCTGAAACGTCGCGAGCCCAGACAGATCGCGAACGGTCGTGGATGCACCTGTGAGTGTCGCATTGTTCAAAGAGACTCGGAAGCGCTCTGGGCCCGACTCAGGACTCAGATCGGCGTTGAGAACGGCGTCGCCTTGATAGAGGATCTTGCCAAGCGCAAACGAAAGGGCGGCGCCCTCTACCTCCACATGGCGAAGTTTCCCTTCGACAAATTCAGCAACGCCGTGAGCTAAGCCGCTTGGGCTCTGGATGAGATCCAACTCGTCTGTGGCAAGACCCACAAACGCGAGAAGCCAATTGAGGGGAAGTGGATCCCACGCAACGCGCACCCTGTCCGCGCTCTTCTCCAGCGACAAGCCCCGCCCTTCCCAACGCAAGTGGAGTGCAAGAGGTCGCGAAAGCGAACACGCCGATGCAGGCAAAGCGCCATCGCTCCACTCAAGCACCCCCTCTGTAAATGCCACGGACCCGCGTCCATGGTCTTTGGGGGTTTGGAGAAACTGTCGAACGATCTCCCGCGACACCTTGAAGTGAGGCCGCTCCAGATCGATTGCATAGCGAAGAGGCCAGAGCTGCTCGCAGCGGATGGAGAGCGAAGATGTTTGCAAACGCTGTGTGTCGTTTGCAGTGAGACAAACGTCGTCAAAGCGAAGAGCGCCTTGCGCCCAACTCAAGTCGCTAAAGGACAGCTCTGCGTGCGCTGAAAAAAGGACGAACAATTTCGCGGCGGTTCCCACCAGCGGCTTCCAGAAAAAAGCGCTAAGCGCAAACAACGCAAGAAAAAAACAAGCAATTCGTCTCACGCCTGCATTCTAACGGAATGCTGCGAATTGAGTCACTCTTGGATCGACGTTTGGTATTCTTCTTGAGTCATCAGTCCCTTGAGTTCAGCAGGGTTATCCAGCGTCAGCTTAAACAGCCAGCCTGCGGACTCAGGACTCTTGTTGAGAAGCGACAACTCCGAATTGACGGCGATGACTTTACCCGAAACCGGAGCATACACGTCGGCAGCGGCCTTCGTCGATTCGAGCACACAAGCCTCTTCCCCCATCTTTAAAGCAGAGCCAATCTTAGGCAATTGAACGAACACAATCTCGCCGAGCTCTTTTTGAGCAAATGCGGTAATTCCCACTGTCCCACTTGCATCGATCCATTCGTGAGAAGGAGTGAAGTAGCGACCCATCAGTCCTCTTTGATCAATTTCAAAGTGCCCCACGTCGCCGGGTGCTGCTCAATGGCGTATTCTTCTGAGGAGACTGCAAACTGTTGCGAAGGACCCCCAGTGCGGTTGATCCGATAGGTAAATCCAAGGCGCGGGAAGCTCATGGGATCAAAGCCGGTTAAAGACGACGCTGGAATGTCGATTGCGAGCGTATATCCTTTTTCTTTCACCACGGGTTTCACCATCAAGTCTTCAGGGTGACACAGCCGATGGACGTCGTCGCCCCGAAAGCGGGTGCATTCTCTGCCGTAAAATCCTTGGAGACCGGCTGCATAAAACACAAAGTGGTGGCAAAAGCGGGAGATGACGCCCTTCGTTTTGAGATCGCGCGTATCTAAGAAGAGCTCGACGGAGTCGCCTTTACTTAAATCGGCCTCGGCAAGCCCCTGAAATGGAACATGCACGTCGATGAAAAACGAAAGCTGATCAAAGTTCCAGGCCGCATACACATCGGCAAACGACTCTTCGCTGAGCAAATCGGTCGTCGAGGCGAGCAGATAGCGCTTGTCCTTCTTCAACACCCCTTTCCCTAAAAAGAGGCAATCGGAGCTGATGCTAAAAAACTGGACCGGACATAGGGAAGGAAGTTCTTCGAACATGGACTCAATCCTTTTGAAGAGGGAGAACAATCACCCCGCGCTCAAAGAGGGTATCGATGAGTTTTTTAGCGACTGTCCGTTGCACATCGGCGGAGAGAATGTCTTGGCCAAGTGCCAGCGAATCGGCGATCGAATCGAGCGGACCTTTTCGCTCTTTCACAAAGAAGAACGCCACGTCACCCCCTTCCGATGCGTGCACAGAAGACCAGCTTTGAGGCTTCAACGAAAAGGCTTCAGAGGCCATCCATTCATCGGCGCTCGTCCGATCGATTTGTTGTTCTACGCACTCGAGCTTAAACTGAGCGAGCAGAGGGTCCTCTCCAGCACCGCGCGTCCACGCCGTCAAATCGTCTTTTGCCCGTTTAGCCACTTCGATCAAACGGTTCGAAGAACCGTGGAGTTTTTTATTCAACACAGCCGCCAGATCCTCGCGAATCTCCGCAAAAGGCTTCGACTGCTTTTCCTGAGGCAATTTTGCTTTCAGCGAGGCAAGCTCTTTTTCAAGACGAGCATCGATGAGCCGATCGAGCGAACCGTCGAGACGGCTTTCCGCAAAGGGTTTGATCGCAGGGCCCGCTGTCTTGGCGATGTTTTCAAAGCGAAACACAGCGTCTTTCGTTTCGAAAAATTGGAGCGCCGCCAAACTCGTTTCAGGCGCGCTGAGGATTTGCTCGAAGAGAGCCCCAAGCCGCTTCGGATCTTGAGCATAGGGCAACGCAATTGCACCATCCGACAAGACAAGTTGCTTCTCTTCCGCTTTGACTGCGCTCAAAGCATCGTGGATCCATTCTGGATGCTCGTCGACTGCCAAGCGACGCGCAAATAAATCAACCGCAGTCCGGAGCTTTGCATCGAGCTTTTCAAGCGCCTGAAAACGGTCTTCCTCGCTCAACGCCGACACCGCACGCAAGGTAGGAAACTCCTTCTTGAGCAACTCCCAGGTCTTCGATTTCGTTTCAAAATCCCAAAGCTCTTTTAACGGCGCGCGCAGCGCCGCCTCGCGCTTGTCCACAGCAGACACGTTCGCGCTATACCGAGTGGCCACCAGCGCAGGGGCTTTTTTCTCCACCTCTGCAACATCCTTGAGCTGCGTCGGAGGCGCGGTTAAATCCCCTTTTGGAAGCACTGCGTTCACATACACATCGAACGCTAGGGCATCGAGCGCTGTTTTTAAGGCTAGCGAAGAGCCGAAGCGATACACATCGACAATCGCAGCCTCGCTTGCCACCGCAGCAAACTCGGAGCTCCCAAGGCGATCTAAGAAAACCGATTTACCCACGTCTTGAAAGGAGCGGCGAAACAACAACACCTTGCGCCACACCGCCACCGCATCAGATTCGCTCAACCCCATCGATCGAAGGGCGTCAGCAGAATGCTTCCCACGTAAATCGCCCCTCGCCTCATCGAGGCTCACCACAAACCCTTTCTCTTCCGCTACAATCGCAGCGTTGTGAATGAATTGGGCCATTAAATCGACAAATTCCCGCCCAAACCAATCAGATGCCGAATGAAAGCCGAACAGGGCCAAATCGTCTTGTCGAAGATGGGGATCCGGTTGAACCCAGTTGAAGCGCTGCTCTTGCGCCAGAAGAACGCGACGCAAAAGCTCAGAGGGCATTGCTGTTTGAAGCTGATACAAATGCGCCAAATGGACAAACACATCCGGCGTCACTTCGCTCGTTACCTGAAGCGCCGACCACTCCCGATTGATCATCGGAGCCACCCGCTCCCAAACAGCCTTCGCCGAAAGAAACGGAGCCTGCGGATGTGCATACGCGCGGAACGTCCGCACCCGCTGCAGCTTCTGCTCCAAGCACGGCTTTAGCTGAACAAATGCACGCCGAACGAGCTCTTCTGCTATTTGAGTGCGAAGTAAATCGTTGCGAATGACCTCGCCGTCGCTCCCTAAAAACCGAGCCAACGCCTGAATCTCCAACAAACGGAGCTCCGACCCATCGATCGCCTTCCCAATCACCCGATCCTGCGGCGCACGCACATCATCGAGAAGCGTTCCAAACGTCCCAAAAAAAACAAACGACGCCACGACCATGGCAGTGACAACAATGAAGAGCGACTTCTGATATTTGCGCAGCAAATCAAGCATAAATCGGCTACCATAGCAGCCCTCGTTTTAAGATGTATAGAGAAATTTACGGCAGGGTCAGGTTCGTTGTTATTTGCGAGGAACGTAATAGTAAAAAATTTAAAAACTACAGATCATTGACAATTTGAATCTTTTAATG
>CAYGHT010000074.1:0-7454 GCA_964349755.1 uncultured bacterium | reverse complement strand
GCAAAATGGCTCAAAAGGGCGATTTTTCTGGGGGCAGGACTTTTGCAACTGGCTCAAATGTGAGTGTGATTTGCATGGGGGCGCGCGCTTCGTTTGCGCGCGTGCTTGGGCCCGTGGTCGGCAACCGGATCGATTACGCGTGTTTGGACGACGCAAACGCCACCGCGCCAGGTCAGATTTCGGTGCGCGAGCTGCTCGATGTGTACCGCTATCGGTCGTTGACTCCAGCGACGGCCATCTACGGGCTGATCGGCGATCCGGTGGATCACAGCATTGGCCACATCTATCACAACAGGGCGTTCCAGCAGCGCGGGAAAAATGCGGTGTATGTGAAGATGCCGCTGAGTTTAGCTGAGCTCGAAGAATTTTGGCCGCTGGCCCAAGAGCTTGGAATTCGAGCGCTGAGCGTCACAAGACCGCTGAAGGAAGCGATTGTCTCCAATGCCGCAATCAACACGATCCAGCTCCATCCATTTGGGGCGCATAACACAGACGGCGTTGCTGCGCTCGATGCGATCGAGCGCCGAGAGAGTGTGCAAGACAAGCGGGTTGTACTCCTCGGCGCGGGCGGCACGGCCCGCGCTATTGCGATGGAGGCAACGCGACGGGGAGCGAAGCTTTGGATTTTGAATCGCACAGCGGCAAAAGCGAAGCAACTGGCCTCTGAGCTTGGCGCGGCGCATGGAACTCTTGCCGACCTACCAGACTACGACATCCTCATCCAATGTACGCCAGCGCCGCTTGTGGTAGAGCGTATCCCAGCGCATGCGCTCGTGATGGACGTCGTCTATGCGCCGCGCGAGACTCCCCTGCTCCAAGCGGCCATCAACGCAGGGGCTCGGGTCATCTACGGCGAAGAGCTCTTCGAGCGTCAAGCAGCGCGCCAACAAGCTCTCTGGAGCTGCGCATGAATACCGAGATCCATTTGGCTAGAGGTCGACTTCGCGATACTCAGTGGCTTCAATCCCTTTGCAAGAGCGTTGCGAGTCGAACCGTCGTCGTGAGTGACCCAGCTGTGCTGAATTTAAGCGCGAGGTTAGCTCACGCGCTGAGCGCGCGCCTCATCGAGCTGCCGCAAGGGGGCGAAAAAATCAAGACGCGCGAGACTAAGGAGTGGATCGAAGATGAATTGCTTCAAAACGGCTATGCAAAAGACACACTCCTGCTCGCGGTGGGTGGCGGGGTCACGACGGATCTTGTGGGGTTTGTCGCAGCGACGTACTGCCGCGGAATTCCGCTCATTTTGATTCCCACAACGCTTTTAGGAATGGTCGATGCGGCCATCGGCGCTAAAACGGCGGTCAATACCGTTCACGGCAAGAACATGATCGGCGCGCTCTACGCTCCAAACGCGGTCGTGATCGATCCGGAGATGCTCGACACGCTGAGCGAAGCGCAGCACATGCACGGGACTGCCGAAATGCTCAAGATCGCCTTGACCTCAGACAGGGCGCTTCTACATCAAATTCAGACCCGCGCGCCGCTCGATACGCTCATTGCAAACGCAATTGCAGCAAAGCGCGAGGTCCTCGCCCACGATCCGCTGGAACAGGGCTTGCGGCGCGTGCTGAATTTTGGACACACCGTGGGCCATGCGCTCGAGTGCGTGTCGGACTACGCGATGGCGCATGGAGAGGCCGTTTTGCTCGGTTGCATCGCAGAAAGCGCGCTCAGTTGCATGCGGGGAATGCTGCCTGAGAGCGAGCTGGCAGAGATTCTCGGTGTGTACGAGGCGCTGCCCATCCAACTTCGATTGCCAGCTAGGTATTCGCGAGATAAGCTTTTTTCAGCAATGACCTATGACAAGAAAAATGCGAACGGCGCCATCCGCTGCGTCCTGCTCGAGCGGATCGGGACGGCGGCCTCTTTCAACGGCGCCTATTGCACAGTTGTGAGTACAGAGGAGCTCACCGCTGTGGCCAGCTGGATGGAGGCTCGCTATGGCTGATGCGACGGTGCACCCCTCTCGCTTGTCTGGCGAACTTCACGTCCCTTCTTCCAAATCGCAGACGCTCCGCGCCATCCTCTTCGGAGCGCTTGCGCATGGCACCTCGCAGATCGAAGAACCGCTCGACTCGCCCGACACAGACGCTATGATTGAGGCGATGCGCCTTTTCGGCGCTACAGTCACACGCGAGAAAAACGGGCTTCGCATCCGCGGCGTGGCTGGGCAGCTTCGCACGCCCGATGACGTCATCCACTGCGGCAATTCAGGGATCGTATTGCGCTTTGCTGGAGCGCTCGGAGGACTTTTGTCTCACCACACGGTCTTCACTGGCGACGCTTCGATCCGCCATCGACGCCCCTCGAAGCCGTTGCTCGACGCTCTAGTGGAGCTGGGCGCTGTCGCAGTTTCTACGCGGGGCGACGGATTTGCTCCGCTTGTGATCCGCGGGCCCTTTACGCGGCGCCATGCACGTGTCGATGGACGCGACTCGCAGCCAGTCTCCGCCTTGTTGATCGCGGGAGCATTTGCACCAGATGGGCTTGAACTCACCGTCGAACATCCGGGCGAAACGGCTTGGATCGATCTCACGCTCGATTGGCTAAAGCGTTTAGGAATCGTTTGTGAACACAATGGTGCGTACACGAAGTATCGCTTGGCCGGAGCGAGTCGAATTGACGCCTTCCACTACGCGGCGCCGGGAGATCTCAGCACAGCCGCCTTTCCCCTTGTCGCGGCTCTCCTCACTCACTCAGAAATCACGCTCCGCAATGTCGATCTGACAGATCTGCAAGCCGATCGACAGCTCATCCCCATTCTCAAGGCGCTGGGCGCTTCCATCGCCGTCGATGCGGCAAAACAGACCCTCACCGTGCTGCGAGGAGGCCATTTGCGCGGGGGGCGTATTGACGTTGCCGGATGCATCGATGCGCTGCCCATTCTCGCGGTGCTTGGCACGTTTGCCGAAGGGCGTACCGAAATCGTCGGCGGACAAGGAGCTCGTCACAAAGAGTCGGATCGGATTGCGAGCATGGCCAAAGAGCTTCGCAAGATGGGCGCAACGCTTGAGGAAAGACCCGATGGACTTGTGATTCACCAGTCGGAGCTCCGCGGAGCTTGCCTGGAGACACACGCAGATCACCGCCTGGTGCTCGCGCTTGCAGTGGCAGCGCTTCGCGCTGAAGGTGCGAGTACACTGAAGGGCGTCGAGTGGGCTGCTAAAACCTACGCCCATTGGCAAAATGACTTTAGAGCACTTGGGGCGCGCATTGAGTAATTTGATTTTGTTTGGGTTTAAGGGCGCTGGGAAAACGTCGTTTGGCAAACAGCTCGCCAATTTACTCCAGTGGCCGTTCATCGATACGGATGAGCGGATGCTTAGCGCATCTGGAGGCTCAACCATTCGGGAACTCTACCTCGCACTTGGCGAGACGCGCTTCCGTTTCCTCGAGACAGAGGTGATCCGCGCTCTTGTTGGAACGAAGCGCTCTGTGATTGCGCTCGGCGGGGGCAGCGTGTTGGATCCAGCGAATGTTGCTCTTCTCCAGCCGCTCGGGCAATTCGTGTACTTAGACGTCGATCTCGAGACACTGCAGCGCCGGGGCGTCTCGCTCGCCGTCGGCGATCTGGAGACGGTGTATTGGAAACGGCGCAGCGTGTACGAATCGATTCCGGCGCACAAGGTGAATGTGGCGATGCTGGAGGCCTATGGGCTCTAATCGCTTTGGCACGCTCTTCCAGGTGACGACCTTTGGCGAATCGCACGGAAGCGCAATTGGCGCTGTCATCGACGGCTGCCCCGCAGGGCTTGTCGTGACGCAAGCGGATATCGAGAGCGAACTTGCGCGCCGCCAGCCGGGCCTCACCGCGTACACCTCTGCGCGCAAAGAGCCCGACTCGGTGGAAATTCTCTCTGGCGTACTGGACGGCGTCACCACGGGCGCGCCGATTGCGCTGCTCATTCGCAATCGCGATGTCGATTCGAGCGCGTACGAGCCGATCAAGCATCTCTATCGACCTGGCCACGCAAACTTCACTTACCTTGAGAAGTACGGCGTGTTCGATCATCGCGGGGGTGGGCGCGCCTCTGCGCGCGAGACGGCAGCGCGCGTTGCGGCTGGAGCCGTGGCGAAAAAGCTCCTCGCTCACGCACAGATTGAGTGCGTGGCGTTTCTCGCGGAGCTCGGAGGCATTGCAGTGAACGCTGTGGATTTAAGTCAGCTCCGAGAAAATGCACTTTTTTGCCCCGATGCCTCCGTAGTCGGCCGTTGGCAAGCGGCGATTGAGCAAGCGAAAGACGAGGGCGATTCGGTGGGCGGCATTGTGGGATGTACAGCGCGCGTGCCTGCAGGGCTTGGCGATCCGGTGTACAACAAGCTCGAAGCGATGCTTAGTTACGCCATGCTCTCGATCCCCGCTTCCAAAGGCTTTGAGATTGGAGCGGGATTTCAAGCGGCCCGCATGCGGGGATCCGAACACAACGATTCGTTCGGAGTGGACGAAACGGGCAAGCCCCGTCCTCTGACCAACCACGCAGGAGGCACGCTCGGCGGCATCTCGACGGGCGAGCCCCTCGAGTTCCGAGTGGCATTTAAGCCGACCTCGAGCATCCGAAAAGCCCAAGCCACAGTCGATGTAGAGGGACGCGCTGCAAGCTTTGCGCTGAAGTCCACTGCGCGCCACGATCCGTGCGTGGCGATCCGAGCAGTGCCGGTGGTCGAGGCGATGTGCGCGCTTGTGCTCGCGGATGCTTGGTTGATGCAGCGACTTGCGCGTATGTAATTCTTGAAAAATTATAACCACAGAGAGCACAGAGCACACAGAGAAAAGAAGATAAAAATGCGCGTCCCCGCGCCTCTGTGTCCTCTGTGCTCTCTGTGGTTATAATCTTTTTATCATCAAGCGATTCACCACCGAATCTCCAGACGCACATTTCCCATCTGGCTCAAAAATCCTGTGGGATCATCCACAGAGACTTCCACTCCGTAGTCTCCGGAGAGCGAGACGCACCGATAGGTAATTCCAAGCCCCAGTTTGCCTGTAAATAACTGCCAGGTGCGATCCCAGCCGAGGACGTTGAAGAAGATCGGCTGTCCGGCAAATGCGGCTTGGTAAGGCGGTCTGGAGAGCGGCGAGATCATTGCCCAGCCGAGCGCGACGGTGGGGCCGATGCAGATGGTTTCGTCCCAGTTGACGTCTTGCCATTGGAGACCAAAGCCGGCTTCCGTGCGCATCGTTTGACTCACATGATGGCTGAGATCGAGGTTGAGGCCGTTTGCGCCTTGTTCGCTCAGGGCTGGCTGCTGGAGATACATGTAGTCGAGGTTTGCGTACGGGAAGAGGGCAAAGGCGGGGCCTCCAAAGAGGTAGATCATGGAGAGCTGACCGACGATGTCGAGTCCTTGGTAGCCTCCTCTTGCGACTTCGTTCACCGTTGTGTACTGAATTTGCCGAAACACTTCTGTGGTATCGAGGCCTGCAAAGACGGCGCCGCCGAGGGATAAATTGCCGAGTGCGTAATCGGTGTAAAAAGCGCCGTATAGTCCATTGACATGGCCGTGGCCGCGATTTTTTTTCCAGGTGAGTTCGCGCTCATTCCAAACGCCGCCAAAACCGATTTCCCAATCGGGTAAGAGCTCGAAGTCGAGGCCAAAGGCAATGCCTTTAGTATTCGATTCAAAGCCGACCTCTTGTCCCTCATTTTCTTCGGTGAGCCAGTTGCCAAATGGCTGTGCCCAAAGGCGCTTTTGTCGATGACAACCACAGGAGGTGGGAGAGCGGCGAAAGAGCGAGATGATCTGTCCGCCGACCTCTGCCTGCGCTTCTGCAAGGGCGCTGTACGTCGCTGGGTGCATCTGATCGAGCGCGTCGTTGATGACTGCATTGCTTTGCCCTTTTAACGCATCGATGGCGATGGCCAGTGGCGATGAGAGATCAAGCAAAGACGCCTTATTCAAAGCGTTGATGTTGAGACCAACGCTTTCGGCATTGGAATTGCTGAATGGGAAATCCAAAAAGGGTTCAATGGTTCCCAATTGGAGAACGACGTTCTGGTTATTCACATACAAGATCAGAGCTGTGAAATTGGAGCTCGTAATTGTAGGGGCAGCAAACGTCGAGCCCCCAAGACCTGAAGAGCTTAAAAGCGTGTAGACGCCACCCAAGCCATAAAACCCACTTTGTGGCTGAAGCGTGAGGGCAGAGTTATTGAGCGCGGCAGTTCCATTGACCTGGATTTGATTGCCACTAGTCGGCGTGAGCGCGATGAGAGTTGTCGCAGCTGCATTGAGCGCGAGCGTCCCTTGAATCGTGAGGACGCTGCCGGGAATGAGTTGGCCGCTTGCCGCGACACCGACTGGACCGACGGTTCCTGAGCCGCTTAAAGCAGCTCCCCCATTGACCGTAACCGAAGAGCCAGCAAGCGAGCCGTTCACAGTGAGCGTTCCTTGCGAGACGGTTGTCGAGCCTGTAAACGAAGCGCTATTGCCGCTGAGCGTCAAATTGCCTCCTCCTTGAATCGTGAGCGTTCCGTTGCCGCTCAAGACGCCGGAATAAGTTCCACTGGCAGATTGGCTGAAGATCAGTGTGGCGTTGTTTGCGATGTTGCCGACAAGTCCAATGGGATTGAGTTGAAGTGTCCCTGCGCTCAGTGAGGTGTTGCCGCTGTAGCTAAGCGCGCCCGTAAGCACAAGCGCCCCTGCACCGGTTTTTGTGAGTGAGCCAGAGCCGCTGATCGGACCTGTTAGCGTGAGAGTCGTAGCGCCGCCCGGCGTATCGATGGTCGCGGCGCCGCTTAAAGCGAGAGTGCGCGCTGAGGAAAAAGAGGCACCCGCCTGCAACGTGGCGCTGCCTAGAGTGAGTCCTCCTGCTGCGCTCCCAAGGGCTGTGTCTGCAGAAATGGCGAGCGTTCCTCCATTGACTGTGGTGCCACCTCCGTAGGAATTGGATCCGGAGAGCGCTAGGCTGCCTGCACTGATCTTCGTGATTGACCCTGAGCCACCGATGGGTCCCGAGATGGTGAGCGTATTGCCCCCTACCATCGTGTCAACTGTGGCGGCGCCAACGAGCGTGATGGTACGCCCTGTGGAAACCGAGCCATTGGTTTGGAGTGTCGCAGCACTGATCGAGACGGGCGTGGCAGCAACACCTAAGTTGCTGTCCGAGGAAATTTGAAGCGTCCCTCCACTGAGGGTCGTGGTGCCCGTATACGTGTTGGTTCCAGAAAGAATGAGCGTCTTGGAGCCCATCATGGTGAGGCCGCCGCCGGAGCCTCCTCCTGCGCCTTGATCGCTATCGATGTTGGTCGAAATTGTGATGTTTTGAGCGGTGTTGTTGAAGAGCAGAGTGCCGCCTGAGCGAAGGAATAGATCGCGACCGTAGGTGTTCCCAGCGGTAGCGCCTGCGCCTCCCCCAGCTCCACCTGTTAGTGCAGTGGAAGTAGGTGCAAACGGATCGATGATCGTCACTGTTGCTCCCTGCTGGATGAAGAGGGCGCCGCCCATCGCAGCGC
>CAYGHT010000073.1:0-7661 GCA_964349755.1 uncultured bacterium | reverse complement strand
GCCTGCATCGGGTGCCCGCCTTCGGCGGCGCCTTGCATATTTCCCAGATAACAGCTACGTCAAGCCAAAAATTTGGGAAACTCAAGAACTTTCAACTCTACTCGGTGTTTGTTGATTTTGCAAACAACGCATTTTCCAATAGCCGTTTGCCGAATTGTAAAAACAGCGCTGGATCGTCATACGAAGAGGTGAGGATCGTTTGCCGGATATCGGGATGACGTTTGAATAGAAAACCGAGGAGTTGCTTGAGTTTGTTGACTCGGAGTTTGTTTGAGAATTCAATGGGCGTCGCAGCTTCGTACACTTCGAAATAATGGACCAGCTTTTCCCATTTTGGGGCGTAAGGGAGCCCGGTGAAGTGGGCCCGAATTTCTTGGAAGATGAATGGGTTCACGATGCTGCCTCGGCCGATCATGAGGCTGTCGCAGCCGGTTTGCTTCAGCATTTGGAGGGCGTCGTTTACGGTGAGGATGTCGCCGTTGCCGACGAGGGGGATTTTGAGCCACGTTTTGGCCTTTGCGATGAGCTCCCAATTTGCGGGAGGGCCGTAGCCGTCCACTTTGGTTCGGGGGTGGAGCGTGATATAGCGCACGCCGCTGGCTTGGGCTGCCATTACATTTTCTTGAAAGAGGGTGGTGTCCTCGTAGCCGGAGCGCATTTTGAGGGTTACGGGAATTGAGACGGCGTTTACGACGGCGCTGGCGATTTCGTGGAGCGTGTCGGGGCTTTTAAGTAGGCTGGAGCCTGCGCCGCGGCCGGTGACGGTGTTCGAAGGGCACCCGCAATTGACGTCGATCCGAGGGGCCCCTTTTTGTTCGAGCTCTTGCGCCATCTCGGCCATCAGATCGGGCTCGGAGCCCATGATCTGTGCAGCGAGGGGAATGGGCGCGAGTTCCTGGGCGTCGTAGCCCTTTGCCAGGCTTTTGATGTGGGCGTTGCGCGGGACGCGGAGGAAGTCGCGCACGGCCTCATCAAAGCCGCCGATGGAGGCCATCGCTTTCCGAAAGGCGGCGTCGCCGACGCCTTCCATGGGAGCGAGCTGGAGATAGGGACAGCCGTGTTTATCTTTGGGGAGAATGGACATGCGAGGTAGAATACTTCAACGCCTATGAAAATGTGTACCTTATTTAAGCGCTGTGGGGGCTGCCAGATTATGGATCTGCCTTATAGCGAGCAACTTGAGATGAAACGGAAGCGGGTACTCGACGCCCTGCGCTGCGTTGGGCTGGAAGGGGCGTGTGAAGTGAGCCCGTGCATCGCATCGCCATCTCCATTGGGCTACCGCAACAAACTCCAGTTCCCGGCGCGCCAGGGCGTCGATGGGCTTCAGTTAGGGCTGTACGCCTCAGGCTCCAATGAGCTGGTGGATATCGTTGGCTGTCCTGTGCACTGCGAGTTAGGGGAGCGGGTGTATCGAGAGGTTCGTGAGATTCTCAAACGTTCGGGGATCTCGCCCTACGATCCCGCTACGGGGAGAGGGGAGCTTCGCCATTTGCTGATCAAAAGCGCAATCCGCAGGGGCGAGGTGTTGGTTGTTTTGGTCACAAACGGGGAGGCGACTCCGTTGTTGTCCACGATCGCTTCAGACATCATGAGAGGATGCGCAGCTGTGAAGGGCGTCGTGCACAATGTGCAGCGCGCTCGGAACAATGTGGTGCTGGGCTCTGAGTATCACGTGCTCGAGGGGGTGGGGTTCATTCACGAGGAGCTTTGCGGTTTGACGTTCAAGATCTCGCCTGCGTCGTTTTTTCAGATCAATCTTTTCCAAGCGGAGCAGGTGTACGCGCGGGCGCTTGAATTTGCCGAGCTTGTGGGTAGTGAGACGGTGCTCGACGCCTACTGCGGGGTGGGGACGCTAGCGCTTGTGTTCGCTGGACAAGCGGGGCGTGTGATGGGCGTCGAGCGCGTCCCTCAAGCGATCGAAGATGCGCGCGAGAATGCGCAGCTCAATGGCATTGGGAATGCGACGTTTTTGTGCGCGGAGATTGGGTCTGTTGTTGGGATGTTGGCTGGCGTTGATGTGGTGTTGCTCAATCCGCCGCGCAAAGGGTGTGATGAGGCTTTGCTGGAGGGGATTGGCCGCGCGGGTCTTAAGCGGCTTATCTATATTTCATGCGATCCGGAGAGTTTGAGCCGCGATCTTGCGCACTTTTGCGCTGTTGGGTATCGGCTCGATGCGATTCAACCATTCGATATGTTTCCTCAGACGGCGCATGTCGAATGTGTAGCGAAGCTGACAGCGGTGTGATCAGTCTCGCTTTTCTTCTAGACAATCGAAGTTATTTCACGTAGAAAGCTGAGAAGGCCCGAAATTCGTGGATGAAGCTTTGAAGAAAAAAATCGCGATTGCTGTTTTTGTTTTGCTGTTTTTCGGAAGTGTAGCTCTTTGCGTGTCGTTTTTTAGCACGCACAGCATTGCTGTCTTGAGTCCTAAAGGCATGATTGCGATGAAGCAGCGCGATCTGTTTGTCACGGCTTGCTGGCTGATGTTGATTGTCGTGATTCCGGTGTTTATTTTGACGCTGGCATTTGCTTGGAAATATAGGGCGCGCAATTCAAAGGCGAAGTACACGCCAGAGGTCGATCACAATCACGTCGCGGAGTGTTTTTGGTGGGGCGTTCCGTGCATCATCATTGCGATTCTTGGCGTTATTACGTGGAAATCGAGTCATGAGCTGAGTCCGTACAAGCCGATTGAAACGGGCAAAAAACCGCTTGAGATTCAGGTGGTGGCTCTGCAGTGGAAGTGGCTTTTCATTTACCCGGAGCAGGGGATTGCGAGTGTGAATTTTGTGCAATTTCCGGAGCAGACGCCCCTTAAGTTTTCCATCACTGCGGACGCGCCGATGAACTCATTTTGGATTCCTGAGCTCGGAGGGCAAATTTATGCGATGCCCGCGATGAAGACGCAGCTGCACCTCATTGCGAACGAAGTCGGCGATTTTAGGGGCTCTTCTGCGAACTTAAGTGGGGATGGATTTGCGGGCATGACCTTCACTGCGAGGGCGTCCTCGCAAGAGGCGTTTGATGCGTGGGTCCAATCGGCGAGGCAATCTCCAAAGCAGCTGAGTGGTGAGGCGTACGCCCAGCTAGCCTCCCCAAGTGAAAACAACGCGGCGGCTGTTTATTTGTTAACGCAAGGCGATCTGTTCGATCGGATCGTGATGAAATATATGGAGCCCGATGTTCGGTAGATTGACGCTCGAAGCGTTTAAGCACAATTGGATTGAGGTGTTTGCGGGCGTTTCGATGTTTTTAGGGGCGGCGCTTGTCATCGGGCTGCTCACTTATTACCGGCGCTGGAAATGGCTGTGGACTGAGTGGCTTACTTCCGTAGATCATAAAAAAATTGGCGTGATGTACATCGTGGTTTCGGCTGTGATGCTCTCCAAGGGGCTGATCGATGCGGCGATGATGCGCGCGCAGCAGGCGTTTGCGGTGGGCGACTCAATGGGCTATCTAACGTCTCCCCATTTTCAGCAGTTGTTTACGGCCCATGGCGTGACGATGATTTTCTTTGTGGGAATGGGCGTGATGTTCGGTCTGATGAATTTGATTTTGCCGCTCCAGATCGGCGCGCGCGATGTCGCGTTTCCTTTTTTAAATTCGCTGAGTTTTTGGCTCTTTTCTTCTGGGGGGATGCTTGTTTTAGTTTCTTTGGTGGTGGGCGTCTTTGCAGGGACAGGATGGACTTCGTATCCGCCGCTTTCTGGTCTCGAGTATAACCCGGGCGTGGGCGTCGATTATTGGATCTGGAGTATCCAGATTTCTGGGGCGGGGAGTTTGCTTTCAGGGATTAATTTCTTGGTGACCATTTTAAAGATGCGCTGTCCTGGAATGTCGCTGATGAAAATGCCGATTTTTGTCTGGGCGGCATTGGCGACGATGATTCTCATCATTTTTGCGTTTCCGATTTTGACTGCGACCCTTGCGATGTTGACGACCGATCGACTCCTCGATACGCATCTTTTTACCTCGAGTTTTGGGGGCAATCCCATGATGTACATCAACTTGATTTGGGCATGGGGCCATCCAGAAGTGTACATCCTCGTCTTGCCCGCATTTGGGATTTTTTCTGAAGTGGTGTCTGTGTTTTCGCAAAAGCGACTCTTTGGGTACACCACCATGGTTTGGGCCATCATTGCGATCACCTTTCTCTCGTTCATCGTTTGGCTGCACCACTTTTTTACGATGGGGGCCAGCGCAAACGTCAATGCATTCTTCGGAGTCATGACCATGATCATCGCCGTTCCGACAGGGGTGAAGGTTTTCAATTGGCTCTTCACGATGTTTAGGGGGCGAGTCCATTTCACGACGCCCATGCTTTGGTTTTTAGGCTTCATCACGACGTTTACGATCGGCGGAATGACTGGCGTTTTGATGTCGATTCCCGGATTCGATTTCCAAGCGCACAACAGTCTGTTTTTGATCGCCCACTTCCACTCGACCATCATCGGAGGCGTCTTGTTTGGCTTTTTTGCGGGCTATGCCTATTGGTTCCCCAAGTTCACTGGCTTTCGGTTGAATGAGAAGCTCGGTAGGTATGCGTTTTGGTGTTGGTTCATCGGCTTCTTGCTGGCCTTTCTTCCGCTCTATGTGCTCGGCTTGATGGGCGCAACCCGGCGGCTAAATCATTACGCAGTGGCAGAATGGCAGCCGCTCTTCATCGTCGCTGGGCTGGGGGTCATTCTCATTCTTTCAGGTCTTGGTTTTCAGCTATTGCAGCTGATTGTGAGTATAAAAGAACGTAAAGAAAACCGAGATCTCACAGGCGATCCGTGGAACGGCAGGACGTTGGAATGGTCGACGTCCTCTCCGCCGCCGTTTTATAATTACGCCCTTGTCCCTGAAGTGCACGAACGGGATCCGTTTTGGGCCCAAAAACAGTCTAAAAAGATAAGTCGCCCCGCCCATTACGAGCCGATCCACATGCCTAAAAACACGCCCATGGGACTTTATATCGGCGCTCTGAGCTTTGTCTTGGGATTTGCGTTGATTTGGTACATGTTCTGGCTAGCTCTTCTCAGCGCCCTTGGGATTGTCGCTTGCATGATCGCCCGTTTGTTTGAAAAGCACACCGATTACTTCGTGTCAGCAAAAGAAGTGGAGGAACTAGAAACCAGATGACGATTCCTCATGAACATTTCCCCGATGCGCATCACGACAGCACCTCCAATACGCTCTTCGGTTTTTGGGTCTATTTGTTGACCGACTTCATGATGTTTGCGGCGCTTTTTGCGACGTATGCTGTGCTCCGAAACAGCACGTTTGGAGGCCCCTCTGTTCAAGAGGTGGTGAATCTTCCGTTCACGCTCATTCAGACGATGCTGCTTCTGCTCAGCAGCTTCACGAGCGGCCTTGGGGTTGTTGCCGCCCATCGGCGCCATCAACGGGGGACGATCGCCCTCTTTGGCATCACGTTTCTGTTCGGAGTGGCATTTTTGAGCATGCAGCTCACCGAATTTTCGCATCTCATCGAAAGCGGCAATAGCTGGCGACGAAGCGCTCTTTTGTCTGCTTTCTTTACGCTCATCGGCACACACGGCCTGCACATGGTTTTCGCGCTTCTCTGGATCCCCGTTCTTCTCGTGCCCGTCTGGCTCGATGGCTTGACTCCGGTTAGCTTGAAGCGGCTTACCTGCTTGAAAATGTTCTGGCAGTTCCTCAATGTCGTGTGGGTGTTCATCTTTACCATGGTTTACCTCATGAGCGTCGTATGATTGATCCACATCACACCTGGAATGCACGGCTAAAACCCCTCGCAATTGGCTTTGTACTGTCTGCGATTTTGACGCTGATCGCCTATTTCGCAGTCGTTGAAAGGGCCTTCAGTCCTTTAGTTTTAATCGGCCTGATCGTCGGGTGTGGCTGCGCACAGGCTCTTGCTCAACTGATCTGTTTCTTGCAGCTAGGGATCGAGTCGAAGCCCCACTGGAACCTGATCACGTTTCTTTTTATGGCTTTAGTTCTCGTCGTCGTGATCGGCGGCTCGTTGTGGATCATGTATACCCTGGACTACAATATGGGGATGCTGGGTTAATTTTTCGGCTCGGCCGGTGCATTGCACTTGCAAGCGCAGAGCTCGCTGCAGTCGCAGTCCGTTTCACACCCGCATTCAGGGCGATTGCAATCTTCCTGACTTGGCGCAGCACATGCGCTCAGGATCAGACAGCTCATTAACAACACTGATTTTTTCATGGCGCCTCCTTGAATGAAATTGGCTTGCGTTCAATATAAATTTAATCACAAACTCCTTTTACAATGAAAACACGATCGATGCCAGCCTTTACGTTTGCGAGCAAGACGTACTGTTTGCTCACAAAGCCGGGAATCATCTTCGGAAATGCGATCACCACGGCAGGAGGGTTTGCCCTCGCGTCCAAAGGGCACTTCAATGCCTGGCTATTTTTAGCGACGCTTGTAGGGCTTTGTCTCGTCATTGCCTCTGCTTGTGTCTTCAATAACTGGATCGATCGCGACGCTGATAAGAAAATGGCGCGAACGAAGAATCGAGCGCTTGCGCGCGGACTTGTCGCGCCATTCAATGCGCTGGCTTTTGCCCTTGGATTAGGCCTTTTAGGCACATTGGTTTTGTGGGGTTGTACCAATGAATTGACGGTGGCGCTCGCGCTCTTTGGCTTTTTCACTTATGTGATTTTGTACAGCTATTCCAAGTACCGCTCAATCCACGGAACGCTCATCGGCAGCGTTGCCGGCGCGATCCCTCCCGTTGTCGGATACTGCGCCGTAAGCAATCGCCTCGACACAGGCGCTTGCATTCTCTTTGCTATGATCGTCCTTTGGCAAATGCCCCATTTCTATGCCATCGCGATCTATCGCCTCGAAGAGTACGCCGCCGCCTCGATTCCCGTTCTACCCCTTCAAAAAACGATGCGCACCACCAAGCTCTACATGCTTCTTTACATCGCAGCCTTTACAGGCGTGTCCTTCTTGCTCCCAGCGCTGCACTACGTCGGGTACACATACCTCATCGGCGCCGCGCTTTTAGGTGTCGCGTGGTGGCTGCTCTGTATTCAGGGGTTTTGGTGCGATGATGATAGAGCTTGGGCGCGGAAGATGTTTGTAGGCTCTTTAGTGGTGGTGGTTGGGGTGTGTGCCTTGATCGTGTTGAGTGTGCGAGGATGAGCTAACGATCTGGTGCAATTAAGAAAAAAAGCCAGGCTTAGATAAGCCCGGCTTTGTTCTTAAGAAAGAACGATCATTATCCAAAAATGGTCCTGGAAATGAAGCCGATGAACGGATGCAATTCAGAGGAAACGCGAACCGGTCCAATCCATCCGAGAACACTGTTGTAAATGGCTGGAGCAGGTCCGAACAAAGCTGTGACAATTGCGTTGCCAACGATTCCAATCGCAGCGAGAGCAACAGCTTCGAGGAGAAGACGTTTCGCTGAGTACTTATTTTCGTTTTTATAGGGACGAACGTAATTGACTCCAGATGTAACCCATTGTGAAAACGTTGAACTGCCGTTAAAGCCCATGACTCCCAAAGTCTTGGAAACGCCTCTTAGCGCAAGTTCTGCTACGCGAACGACGCTTGCAATCGATGCCATGAAGCAAGGAATTCGAAGAGCTGCTACTTGCAAGGTACGCGTTCACGGGGGGCTTGTAACTAAAATATTTCCTCGCATACACTCATCC
>CAYGHT010000072.1:0-7771 GCA_964349755.1 uncultured bacterium | reverse complement strand
ACATGGTGGTTGGGTGTTTGTGGTATTCCAAGTGGCTCTTTGGCTCTTTGTGGATGAAGCTCTCAAACGTCAAGGAATCGGACATCAAAAATCCGGGTCTTGCCATGTTTTGGGGCTTTTTGCTTTCCCTTTTGATCGCCTATTTTCTGGCGTTTTTTGAGAGCTACTTGAACATAACCACCGTGACCGATGGCATGTTTGTCGGATTTACATTGTGGCTCGGCTTTGTGATGACCACTCAGATCAACGCGGTGATCTGGGGTAAGATGCCTTTGAAGTTGTTTTGCATTCACACAACAGAAAAACTCCTCTCCTACCTCATCATGGGTGGCATCATCGGAGCTTAATTGACTTCTTTGCTTTCGCAATATAAACAACGACCATGAGGCTTGCATTTCCCAAATTTTTGGCTTGGCAGAGCTGTTCTCTGGGTAATCTGCTGCGTTGCCCTGCTTCGACAACCCACAAGGGGTTGCCTGCATCGGGTGCCCGCCTACGGCGGCGCCTTGCATATTTCCCAGATAACAGCTCTGCCAAGCCAAAAATTTGGGAAATGCAAGCATGAGGGATAAACCTAAAAGGGTTCTGATCGTCACTTCTTCAGGCGGGGGAGGCCTTCTTCAGGCAGCAAACGCCAAGAGCCAAGAGATTCGCAAGATGCATCCGGATGCAACCATCTTCTTGCGCGATGTGATGAAAGACTGGACCTGGAAGCAAATGGGCCGCTTTTCTGTGGGCCTTTGGAATTGGGCCCAGCGGCGCGGCGATGTTCGCGCTCAATCGATCATGGGATCGGCCTCTCACATCATTGATTGGGCGTTTTGGCCATCGATCTTTTTTCATTCGCTTCGGACACTGTTTAAAGAAGACATCGATCAAGTCATCGATACGCAAGTGATGGGAACGTCCGCCATCCTCAAAGCACTTCGTCTCTTTAACCGGCGTCGCAATAAAACAGTGCAGCTTGAAAAAGTGCTCGTCGATCTCCCCACAAAGAAAGCGACCCATTTTTTCATGCCCATCAAGTCGCTCAATGAAAAAGATCGGAGCCTTCTCAAGATCGTCACCATCGCTCCCTTACTCGAGCGCGGCGAGACGGAAGAGCAGTTTTGGAAAAAGCACTGCAACATTTCCATGCGCCATCTGCAGTACGAGGACGTGTATGTGCGTCAGGCTTTTCGGACATTTCTTCACGCAAAGCGCCCCAGCGGCGATTTTCCGATTCGCATTCGCTATAAAAATCCAGAAGAGCTTCAGCTCATTTCCCAATCATTTAAACGGAGCGTCAATTCCGCTCAAATAGGCGACGGAGAGATTCGCTTTTCCATCGGCCCTACGGATCGGGTATTCACTATCTTGCTCGGCTCGCAGCCCGCTCGCGAAGCGACGCTCAACTACGTCACGCGCTTCATTGCACTCGCCAAAGAAATCCCTCTCAAAACGCCCACCCACCTCTTTGTCTTTTGCTCCGACCACACAATCGGTAAGCAGACCCTTTTACGCAGCGTCTCCGACGCCGTCATGCAAGAGTCCAATTATCCCCAGCAACTCAGCATCATCCCCATGTCCTTTCAAAGCGACGACACCATCGCCCCCCTCTTTTTCCGCAGCGACATGACCTGCACCCGTTGCGGTGGCCAAACCGCCATGGAACTCATGGCCACCTCCCGCGGCCAAATCTGGATCCACTCCGAAGCCAAGACAGCCGTCCTAAACAACGAAACCCTCCTCGCCGGCATCCCCGGCTGGGAGTCAGAAAACGCCGTCTATCTTCAGCAAAAAAATGGAGCAAGGCTAGTAACGCCCGAAAGTTTTAGTGTTTACTGTCGTGAACTGCTGACGGCGGCTGTGCAGGCGCCGACAGCGGCGTCCTGAGAAATGCCCCGAGGAACTCTCCGAATGCGGCAATGTCTTTAGGTTCTTTGTGGGTGCCATTGAGGGCTTTTGTGACTGTGGCTCTGTCCATGTTGGCCTCGTCAGCAAGCGTGTCGCAATGAGTGAGGAAGCTCAGATTCTTTTTTCCTTCTTCAACAAAGCCTTCCAGCATTTCTTTAAGTAACTGACCTTTTTTCCAGTACAAGGAGGAAAGGATTGAATCTGCCTTCAATATGGGATTCAAACAAGTGGGAACTTCTACATCCATTTGGTAAAGGATCCGGAACTGGCGAAGCGAAAAGAATGGATCCTGTTTGAGGGGTTTGGCACGATTTTGAACTTCACTTGTTGAGCTATACCATGAAAGCCCCACAACGTCTTTGATTAACCCCTTAATCAGCGTTTGTGTGGCTTGTGGCGATTGAGGCGAAGCATTCGCAGTACTGCTGGTAGTAGTGGATAATGCGCTCTTCTCTAAAACCGCTGTCTTTGAAGTCTTTGCATCGGAGCTAGGCGCTGCTTGAGGTGTAACCTTAAGAGCCGCAGAAGGGAAAACACCTCCAGGCAACTCAACAACATGCGGAGTTATAGGCTGTGGACTGGCTGACCCAGAAAGATTGCTTAAGGGTGCTGAAACCTTTGCTTTTTCTTCTCGCACCACGGTCACGACCGGGTCTTGCCAGTGCACCTCCCGCTTCGGCAGCGAGCTCTTCCCCCTCCCACAAGCAAAGAAAAGCCCCACGAGCCCCAGCGCCGCCAACGCAACGCCTGCGACGACAAGCGCGGTTGAGCTTGCGCTCAGTGCGAGGGCGCCGCCGCTGATGAGCGCCGCCCCGCTAAAAATAAATCTTGTTGGGTGAATTTTCATAAACAGACGAACTGTCCTTCTGTTGTTATTAATCTATAATTATAGTGTTTATTGTGAATAAAAACAAATGGCAATTCGTTTTAATTAGTGTTTTGTCGGATCTCTTGCTGCATCAGATAGTACATGAGACCGTCCCAGTCTCGCACCGCACAGAGCATGCGCAGCGCATCGACAGAAACGCCAAGTTCTTTCCCAAAATCGGGGAGGTATTTGTCCAGAGTTCCTTTCTCGGCTTCTCGGGTGAGGCTGGGCCCAAGGCCGTTCATGATGCCACTGCGTTTAAAATAATCGGTAAAGATGCTGGGCATAGAGCGTTTGATCTCGGGGTTAATGAATATCGTCTCCAAGACTTTGAGAGGATGAACGTGGCTGAACTGAGCTCCGAGCTGTTTCAGATGGGTCCGATCGAGCAAGAGACCGAACTCCCCCTTCTCTCCAATCGCAGAAAAAAGCTCGCAGATATTGGCCCTGTCTTCTCCCGTGCAGAGAAGGTCCTTGTAAGAAAGGGAGCGCTGATCCGGAGGAAAGCGAACAATGCCCCCCAACAACGCGGCAAGGGGAGGGGAGGACTGCAAGCAAACATAGGCGTAGCTAGGAACAACTGGGATCTCGAACAGCATTGAACCCTCCATTTGGATTAAAGCGAGAAGAATAGAGTGTGCGATTTTTAATCACAAGCGGTGTGAGGTAGTGTATGTGAGCAATGCTCACTCGCATCATCTTTTGATTTTTAAATGGAAGGGGCGCTATGGTTTCTCCCCTTATGCGATGGAGTCAAGCGCTCGTTCTTTTTTTTCTCGTTCTCTTGAGTGCAGGTGTCGGCAAGGCGTGGCATGGGGTTCGAGATGGGTTTCGGCTCGATCGATGCAATTCGCTGAAAGCGCTCTCGGGTTTTCACGCATCTACTCCTTCTCCAGAGGTGGCGCGGGCGCTCACCCAGCCATTTCGCTATCTGGCGGCAGGGCGGCAATGCTACGCGTTTGAGAGCGCAGATGGTCAGTATGTGCTCAAGCTGCCGCGTACGGATCGGTGTAGAAAGACTCCAGAAGCAACTGAGTTTTTCGCGCGCAGTGTCGCTTTGGCGCTTGAGACTCTTGCAAACGAGACAGGCTTGGAGGCGGTGACGTGGTCTGGCTCTGTGACGCTCATCGACCGGTTGGGTCGCTCTCACCGATTGGCTCCGCGATCGGTTTATTTGGTGCAGCCAAAAAAGCAGATGTTGTTTGAGAGCCTGGAGGCGGCGCTGGCAATGGGTGATCGCGAGCGGGCCTTGGAGATGCTCGACGCCCTCCTTGCGTTGCTCTCTTCTCTCAATGAGAAGGGGGTTGCTTGTAAGGATCTTTCGTTTGCGCGCAACGTTGGTTACGACGGCAGAAACGCCTCTTGCATCGATGTGGGGATGTTTTGTCTGAAAACAGAATGGTCGGGTTCATCGCTTACGCAGCTGCGCGCTTGGTTGCAACGAAAAGATTCTGAAGTGCTTCGCCTTTTTGATGAGAAAGTGAAGAGGCTCGGATGAAAAAGCCAGTGCTTGCTCTTCTTTTGATTGCTTGTCTTTTCTTTTTGCCTCAAGCAGTGAAGCGGATGACGTCGGGGTTTCACCTCGAGAGGATGATCCTCGATGTGTATCGCCATTCGGACTGGGATACCACTCCGCTGCCTCAGTCGCAAATGCGCGAGATCAAGAAAGTTCTCAGACGACCCTTTACGTATTTATCGCGCGGCTCGCAGGCGTTTGTTTTTGCAAGTGAAGATGGGCGCTACGTTTTAAAGCTGTTTTACTCTCCGCAAAAGGCGCATCCATGGCGTCAGTGGATTCGGACGCATGTTCGAAAAAAATCTGCAAAATCAGCTCCTTTAGAGAAGGTGCATCGGGTTCTTTCGGCTGCGAAATTGGCGTTTGAGCAGGGGAGCGCTTGGACGGGAGTTGTCTACGTGCATCTGAATCCGACGGAAACTCAGCTCCCTGAAACCGTTCTGAAAGCTCCTTGTGGGAAGACATGCAAAATCGATCTGAATCAATATCGCTTTGTCCTGCAAGAGCGGGCAATTCCCATTCGAGAAGGCTTGGCAATGGCCATTGAGCAGGGGGATCGATCTGCGGTACGCGCGCTCTTTCATTCGTTTGCCGAGCTCATTTTGACCAGGGCGTCAAAGGGGATTCGCAACGGCGATGTGACGGTGTATTCGAATTTCGGATGCTTGGGCTCCCGAGTCATCGAATGGGACTTTGGAAATTATTGGATCGACGCTTCGATGCGTCCCCAAGACGAGCTCCAGCGTTTTGCCTCTCCGCTGCGCCAATTTTTACTCGCGCGCGCTCCTGAATGGGTGAAGGAGTTCGATGAAGAAATCTCGCTTGGGGCATTGTGATCCGCAGCGCATTGATCGCTTGTCTAGTTGCATGTTCTTTGGCGGCTCTTGCGCTGCATCGGACAGATGGATTTTCTCTTCAACGGTGTCAGATCTCTTTGCTTGAGTCTCAAGACCCCCTTGAATCAATTGCAATCGCTTGGCCTCAGCGGTTTCACTATCTCGCTCGAGGCAAGCAGGTGTTTGTCTTTGCAAGCGTTGATGGTCAATATGTGTTGAAGCTATTCGACCAACGCAATCTTCAAGATCGCTGGTACGCCCATCTTCCTGGCGTGGTTCATCTTGTGGAAGAACGAAAGCTTCGCTGGGCCCAGTGGCAAGCGATGTATCCAGAAAGTTACCGATTGGCGCATGCGATGCTTCCCAACGAGACAGGCGTTTTACTCGTCCATTTAGGACGCTCTTTAGTCGCGTATCCAACAATTGAGCTCATCGACAAGGCTTCCAGGAGTCATCGAGTCGACTTGAATCAAACTCCATTTGTTCTGCAAAAGAGGGGGACTGGCACGTTGCTGGGGCGTCTGCAAGCGTGCTCTGGAGATCCTTTTAAGTTGCGCGCGTTGCTTGAGCAGTATCTCGTTTTCCACGCAAAGCGAATCGGGCTGGGGATTGCGGATCGAGATCGCGACATCAAAAACAATTACGCATGGGACGGCGATACGTTGCTCTACATTGATCCTGCGCAGTTCGTTCTCAAGTCCGAATCGAAAGAACATGCCTGGCGCGCTGCGACAACTCCAGTACGCAAATGGCTTGTGCGCAACGCGCCGAGCGCAGTGCCGTGGTTTGATGAACAAAAAATGTAACTATTCAGATGGGTGGCTCTGAGAGCCAAGTTTTTGAACCACAGAGAACACAGAGCACACAGAGGCCGCGAAACGCGGCGAAAAACACGCGTTTCCGTAACTATTCAGATGGGTGGCTCTCAGAGCCACCCACCTGAATAGTTACAAAAAAATCACTGAAGCCACTCGATGAGTTTTGCGGCTACTCGAGGGGAGAACAGCATCGATGCGTGGCCAATGTCTTCGAGGATGAATTGCCGCCTTTTGGTGTCTTCGCTGAGCGCTGATTCACTGGGGATCACGAGCTGATCGGTGCGGCTTGCGATGTGGTGGAATCGGATGTTGGGGAAGTGGTTAATATTCTTGGCAAGCTCGATCAGGAGCTTTGAGTCTCGCCGCATCTCGCGGCCACTTTCTCCGAGTGCGAGCCTTGCCATGTGGGTGCCCTGCAGGGGAGAGCCGATGGTGATGACGTCGATGACGCAATCAGTCGATGTCCCAAGCGTTGTCGCACACACGGCGCTCACTAAGCCGCCCATTGAATGGCCGATGAGGGCCAAATCGCTTCTCCCTGTTTCGCGCTGGATGGTGTTGATCCTACTTTGGAGCTTCTCTGCATGCTCTCGAATGGAGTGAAACGGACGGCCCAAATCGATGGTGTAGATGGGTCCGAGGCCAGCTTTCGCGAGTTGACGGAGTAAATAGATCCAGACCGAACTGTGGTTGCAGTAGCCGTGGACGAGCAAGATGGGACGCCCCGTGGAGTTGCCGCTGGGTTTCCCTTCTTTGCGCAGGGACGCAAGTCGGAGCAACGCGACGACGAGCAGCCCCAAGCACTCGAAAGTCAACGCTCGCCCCCAGTGAATGAGCCGCTTCAGCGGACGGGGAAGGTGGATTGCCAACTGGTTGGTCACTTTTACAAGCGCAAAGAATCCAAGCAGGTTCGCGGCCGAGAAGCTGAGTGTGGAGAGCGTGTGCATGTGCGTATGCGAGAGCGCGCTGAGCGCTGCGAGGAGCGCCGCGCTGCACAAGAGGCGAAGCCCCCCGCGCGAAACGGTGGCAACATTTGGGGACAATTCATCTTTCATAGACAAGAAACGATCGTAGTCGTAGACATAATTTATACGCAATTGGGAGATCAGAGATGCTTGTCGGGGTCGACATTGGTGGGACGAAAATTTGTGTCGTGCTAGGTGGAGGCGATGGCTCCATTGTGGCCTCAAAGCGCATTGCGACGCAGCCGCTCGGCGGCTCTCAAAAAGGCTTATCTGCAATTGAGGCGTTAATTCACGAGCTTTTGCGCGAGCAGAATGTCCCTTTGAGCGCTGTCCAAGCGCTCGGAATCTCATCGCCTGGGCCCATTTCGTCCGCGCTTGGTAAAATGCTCAAACCTCCCAATCTTCCCGGTTGGGAAGGGGCTGAGCTCGTCCGCTTCTTTTCCAATGCATTTCGCCGTCCCGTGATGATGAATAACGACGCGAACGCCGCCGCATTGGCCGAATACCAGTTTGGACGCTCGAAGGGCGCTCCAAATCTCGTCTATCTCACGTGCAGCACGGGGATGGGAGGAGGCGCCATCGTCGATGGGCGTTTAGTGCAGGGCGTTTCAGATACGGCTGCAGAAGTAGGCCACTTCGTGCTCGACATCAACGGTCCTCCTTGTCCCTGTGGCCAGCGCGGCTGCTTTGAGGTCTATTGCGGAGGCGCTGCGCTTAAAAAACGGATGCAGCGCGACTTAAGCGAGGGGAACATGGACTCAGCCGTGCTTGCGCAAGCAGGGGGCAATCTCGAGCGCGTGGGTGTAGAGAGCTTGGTCGCCGCCGTCCGAAAAAAGGATGGCTACGCCCTTAAAATCTGGGACGAATTCATC
>CAYGHT010000071.1:0-7904 GCA_964349755.1 uncultured bacterium | reverse complement strand
GCTCTTAGTTATCTGCTGCACAACGACTTAGCTGTCAAACTGTCAAAGTCGGGGGCGTCAGCCAACGCCCTAACTCAGGGGAATAGAATCTTCTTCCGTAGTAGACAAGACCTGAACGCTCGTCTGTCCGTTTTGATGAATAGCGCCACGGACTCTTGGCATGACCTGTCGATTTTTCTTCGCCGAAGGCGCTGTAGCGGCTTATTGAGGGCTCTTCGTGGTGGATTGGGAGAAGCACAGCGATGTTGCCTTGCAAATCGTGGATTGGGGCGTAGAGTTTGCCTTGCAGCTCGATTCCTACTGCGGCTCCGATTTCTGCATGAGGGGCGTGGCCGAGGATGCGTAGATCTTTTAGGTTGAGCGCTTCGTCGAGGGAACCGATCTCGTTTTGGTTGTCATAGAGAAAGTGTCGCACTTCTCGTTGGCCGTTTTGGAGGGTGGTTTTGGAAAGGCATCGATGGAGCGAGTCGTAGGTAAAGGATTGAGTGAGTGTGGGCGTTTTGAGCTGGATTAGGCGATCGAGCGCGTCGTAGGTGTACTGGGTGTTGCCTTGGCGAACGGGATTGCCATTTTTGTCGTATTCTAAGTGAGAGACGACTTGCTGAAGGGCATTGATCTGATAGGTTTCGTGGTCTTTTCGCAGGCGATTATGGAGCGAATCGTAGGAATAATGGTGAGTAAAGGTTCCGGATTCCGAGGTGAGTTGGTAGAGAGGATCGTAAGTATAGGTGATTTCCTCTTCTTGGATTTGCATTTGTCGGATGTTGCCGACTGGGTCGAAGGCGAGTACTTGTTGGGTGAAATGGGGGGCTTGAATTTGAGTTTTGCGAGAGAGCGGGTCGAATGAATAGTGAATGGGGTGGTTTGTGATTGGTTGTTCTTCAAGCAGATTGCCTGCAAGGTCATGCGTTGTGTAAGTGTGCGTATAGAGAGGGTTGCCATCGAGGGTTTTGCGGGTCAGGCGGTGTAAATCAGTTGGGTTGTATTCGTAGGTGATGAGGCAATTGGCGTTTGGGATTTGGCAGGAAGTTCTTCGACCTAATTGATCGTAGTGACTCTGGATGGTGCCTGCAGGGAGCGTTTCGGAGAGAATGCGTCCTTTTGGATCGAGTACTCTGGAAATGGAATCGCTTTTCAAGAGATTGCCTAGCCGATTGTAGGCCATTTCATGACGAACTGAGTAATCGGAGGATGTGAGTAGGGTTAGATGGCTCAACTCGTTGTAAACATAGGTTAGGAGTGTGCCGTCTGGTTTGATTGTTTTGGCAAGTTCGCCGCGGGGCGTATATTCGTGATGTGTGGTTTTCGCATCCAAAGTGCCGACGGCTTCTGTCAACGCGCTGAGGCGGCAGCGGTTGTCGTATTTCCAGTGGGTGTAGACTTTATGAGAGGCGCCGGTTGGAGAGAAGATCGTATTTGCCTGAAAGGTAATCAGACCGTTGCGGTTATGCCATTTTTCTTCGAGCGCGAGCAGTTTGTCGTTGCGCTTTTCAATGGTAGCAATATGACCCAATGCATTGAATGTTTCGATGGTCTGCAGCTTCAGTGGGTCTTTATGGGTTTTTCTGAGGACTTTTTGTCCTTGAGAATTGGTGAATTGCTCTTCGTAAATGGTCGTTTCTACTGCGCCAAGTGGATCGGTTTTTTGAATCAGGCGATGGATTGAGTCATAACTGAATTGCTCAAGGGCTTTTTTACCTGCGACATTGCGGGTGATTTGGGTTCGGTTTCCCGCGCAGTCATAGGAGTAAGCAACCCATCGAAGAAGTTCGCCCGATGACGACTCTTGCTTTTCTTCGATGATGCGATCGAGTAGGTCGTGCTCGGTGATGGTGCATAAATCCGCGGTTTGTGTTTTATGCAGACGCCCCAGAGAATCGTAGGCAAAGGTTGTTTTTTCGCCTCCGAATTCTTCGGAGATTTTTCTTCCTGCTCCATCGTAGTGGTAGAGAGTTTGATTGCCCTCCGCATCGGTTTTGGAAAGGAGCTGCAGACCTTGGTATTCGAAGCGTTCCTCTGCGAGGATGCCGTTGGATGAAGCAATGGTTTTACTAACAATACGCCCCAGAAAATCATAGGAATAGGAAGTTCGGACGCCTTTAGAGTCAGTGTGGACTTTGAGTGTTCCGTCTAAATTGTAGAGATTGCTTTCTTGCGCGCCGTCTGGATGAATGATCAAAGTGGGCTTGCCATAGGCGTTGTAGGTAGTTTGAGTGAGGTTGTTTTCGGCATCGATCCGTGAGGTTTCATGATTTGCCGCATCGTAGGCCTGATGAATCTGTGGCTGGACGAGCTCGCCCTTTTCTGTGGGGATTTTAGGCAGGTTGGTTTCAGAGCGTCGCCCGAGGGCGTCGTAGCAAAAGCTCGTCTCATGTCCACGGGGATCGATCGCAGAAACAAGTTTGTGCTTGGTGTTGTAGAAATAGCGACTTTCGAAAGAGAGTCCATCATCGCCTAAAACAGACTCGCTGATTGAGCGGTTAGAGCAATCATAGGAGGTCTTTGTACTCAGTCGGCCAGAAGCATCCTTGTGATGAATGCAGTTGCCGCACGCATCGTAGGCGTAGGTCTCCTCTTGGCCAAGGGCGTTGATTTGAGAAACGGGACGTCCCTTGGTGTCGTAGCTTGTTTTCAAGCTGTAACGAAATTGGTTTTCCGCATCATAAATGTCTTGCTGTGCAATGCGGCCGCCGGTGGTATAGGTGAAAATGACTTTTTGCAAAGGGATTTCATGCCCATTTTCCCAGTATTTTTCTTCGATGCTCTCCGGCATTCCAACATAGGGTTGAGCGGTGAGCGGTGTGATTTGCCGGATGGTGCGCGTGGTGATCCCCGTAAGGTTGCCTTTATCTGGAGAATTGCCGTCGTCGTTTGTTTCTTTAGTGAGTATGTGATCAGCGTTGTAGTCGTAGAAGGTGCGGAAGATTAACTGCTGTTTATCGTAAATGAGGCGCGAGGTGGGAAGGTCTGTTCCTGGAAGGTATGCGTAAACAGTCCGTTTTCCAGAAGGTTCTTCCTCCTGAGTTAACAGGCTCGGGTTATCGGAAGTGTATTGAAATCGCTTGATGTACTTTTCTGCGTTGTGATCAATCGGCTTGTTATCGAGATCGAGAGAAAATGAGGGGCCCTGTCCTGAGAGATTGCCGGAAAAACGTTCTTCAGTGACATTGCCTTGTTTATCGTAGACATAGAGCTTGGAAAAAAGCGGCTGATAATGGGCGTCGACAAGGGTTTTAGCGATGAGATTGCCATCATGCTCTTGATAGCCCCACGAATAGCAATCAGCGCTCAAAAAAGTCTCATCTTTTGAGTAACGTTCGATATTTTTAAGGCGATAGTTACCCGAAGCGACGTAATCGGTGCGGTTGCCTTCGATGTCATAGACAGACGTCGTGCATGTGTGTGGACTGAGGTTATAAATAAAGGAGTGGGTAACCATGAGTTGTGAGTCAGGACCTACTGGAGCTGAGATCGTTTTAATGCGGCTGCGACGCTTATCTACGTTCTCTTCAGGGATTGTTCCCCCCTGAGCTTCGTCCTTCATTTTTATCTGTTTCCCTGCTACGTTCTCCTTTTCCTTCTTGTAGTAATCGATCTGGAACTTGCGCTGCAGAGGAAACGAGATCGTTTGTAAGCGCTGTTCTTTGGGCCAAGTCACTCCACCATACGCAGAAGTTTCATTGAAGAATTTGAGATATTCTAAGGTTTGATCTGGAGCGCTTGATGAGACAATCGAGGTGATGATTCCGGCTGTCCCTTCCCTGTAGCTATACTTGACGGTTTGCCCGTCGCTACCAACGATGTAAGATGGGTTTTCCTTTTCTGGACCTTCGTACATCAAATCTGCTTTCGCAAAAACCGTGGTCTGGGATGGATTCAGGGTTCGAATTGAAGTGAGCCGAAATTTCGGCTTTCCATGGGATGTAGTTTCAGAGTAATCATATAAAATCCAGCGACCATTTGGCAGATGCTCTGACAGCAATCGATAGGTCACAGGATTTTCGGATTTATGAATCTTCTTGTATTCTCGCACAGTCCCGTCTGCAGCGTGAAAAGCAAGAAATTTGTCCTCCATTCTGAGATACAGAGAGTGATTGCGAGCATTGGTGCGGCTGGAAATTTCTCCTCGCCAAGTATTCGAAAACCCTTTGTTTAGATCAGACGGGACGTAACGGGTTAAAGTTTGGCCTCCAATGTGGACAGTGTCTGCTTTCTTGAAGAGGATCGGACAGCCATTTTTTTCAGCAACTGTATATCGATACGATGGATTCGTTTTCTCACAAGTTGCTGTGATCTCGTTCAAATTCCACTTGCATTCCCCTGCTATATTTGGATTCTCCCAGTTCACATAAGAGCGTTGAATGTAGATCGGTTCGGCTCCCTGGATCACGAGATCGGTTTCCATCAGGCATGGAGATCCTGTAATCGCGTTAATTTTCCCTTCGATGAGGACTGAAGGGTCATTCGCCATGATGGGAATATGATCGCAATTGTTCTGCGTAGCAAACAGCGAAGAGAACAATCCAAAGAGCAAGAGGAAGTAGAACATTGAACCCTCATCGATAAAGACAACCAGCCTAGAAAAGAGGGCTTATTTCGACAACAAAAATATTGAAAACCGTAGCCCGAAGTGGCGTCGGCGCTTCACCAAAGTGAATAGGAAGAGCTCTTTCCGCAAGTTCATAGAATCGGCTTGATTTTATCCACAAATCACTACATAGTTTCCGGTGACAAATCACTTGAGGATTATAGACGCATGGCTTCCCTCCAACACACTTTCCTCCCCTCTCACGAGTCTTATCTGGGCTGGTGTTTTGATTCTCTTAAGGCCCGCGATCCGTCAGCAGGCGTGATTCGCGCGATTGCTGTGAGATCGCTTAAATGCTTGGCCGGATTTGGGTGCGTAGCGATCGATTTAACGCGATGGGCTGCGATGACAGTGACGATTTATCCGATGTTCCGGTGCGGTGTGCTCTCTCACATCGTCAACCTGGTGTCCACGATTAGTGGAGCGATCATGAACTTCGGCGTGCCTTTCGGGTTTGAACCGGGGGTGAATCGATCCAGAAGCTTTTCGTGGAGCGGTAAGGCGAACAACCAGAATCAACAAATTAAGGCGAACAGCCAGAATCAGCAAATTAGTCAACAACAAGAGTGGATCCAAGACTTTAGGGCTTTTATTCAGAAATGGGTCGTTGTGCATATACCGAATCCCTTCGAAAGAGGCTTGGATCCAAACCATCAAGACAAGGATGGATTCACCATCTTCATGCATTTCTTAGCTCAGAATTCGAAACAGCTCATTCCTGTATTGAACGAATATCATGCGGCAAATTTACCTGGAAAAAAGGTGTTGGATTTAGAGAGACAAGACAACTATGGCTTTACTGTGCTCGACCATTTGGTGACGGGACTTTCTTACAACAGTCAAATCGAGCAATGGAGACCTAACCCTATTGAGAGACGAACAGAGCTTTTTTGGGTGTTATTTCGAGATGGCGCAATCTTGAAAGAAAATCGATTCGCGGAGTATCGGGAATTTTTGGAGTCAGTTCAGCTGGCTCATCAAAATCATTCTCGTTATATGCAAAAAAATAGCCCAGAATTCCAAAGAGCACATCCAGAAGAAAAAAAGAAAAAGGCGGCTGAGTTATGGAAGCTGCTTGTCTTTCAAGAGCATTTGAACAGTGACAATCGGTACATTCGGCTCGTGGCAAAGCTTCTGCGCAGCGGCGAGATTGATGGGCAGTTGATGAAATCTCTCTCTCTTCTCGCTAGCAATTTGCTCACCCTTGAGAATATAGTCCTGGGTCAATGGGCGGCTGCGAGAACTCAAAACATTGTTCCAGAATGGAATCTACGTCAAAGAGCTTTGACGGAATCGTTACAAGGAACCCGATTTGAGGCAATCGCTCGCACAACAGCGAAGACAGGGACCTTGATTGGATCCACCATCTTAGAGTATGCGCTCATTTGAAGCCTCGCCTACCCTAAAAGCTTTGGTCTCTAAAAGGCAAATTGAACCCTCAACGAGCCGTTGGAAGTCCGCTTTGAGCGTAGCTATGCCAGCGTACAAAGGTAAGCAAGGGAAACTCGTTTTGAAGAGAACTTAGACGCTCTTGGTTCGTTTCGTTCAAGCCGACGACCTGTATGTTGGGACACGCTCGAATCAGAGCTCTGATTTGATCGTCAGAGATAGTAATCGTCGATCCGAGCAAAATCTTTTTGAGGGTGGGGCGGAGTTTTGCTATTTCTTGCACATCTATTTGTTGGGTCACTTGTCTAGTCTGATCATTCTCTTTTTTAATGAAGCCAAGGCACTCAAGATTGAGAAGCTTTGTCATAAGATTCTTTAAAGCCTCTTTGGAGAGAAAAAATGGATCCAAAACAAGCGTTTGGAGTTGGGAACAATTTTCTGAAAGAACCTGCGCTTCCGCATCTTTAAAGGTCCAGGTTTCAAGGCCCCAATGGGTCCTTTCGTAAATAAAGGTACGCAGATGTCTGTTTCGTCTTTGGAAAAACCCTTGTAAATCGTGACAATCCACGTTGGATTGAATCAATCTCAAGTCTTGAAGAGGGCATCTTGTTAGAACTGCACGGAGGCCATCATGATGCCCAATTGTTAGGTGTACAGCTTCAAATTTTTCCAATGGGCAGTTTGCAAGAGCTGTTAGCTCAGGATCTTTTAATCTGTACCCTTGATGGAAAAACGAAAATGAACGAAGAGCCGTTAATGGGCGAACGAGTTTCTGAAAAGATGCTGTCGCGATTATGCAGTAATGAAGAGTCAAGGACTGCAGCTTAGGAGCTAAACAGGAAACAATGGTTTGAATTAGTTGATCGCTGATCGTAGGGGGTGCATCATAAGAGGCACTCCCTCGTTCTGCGCCCAAGGCAAGCGTTAATAACTGCCCATTTTTCTTCTTAATCACTTCTATTAAAGAGCTTTCAGAAAGCTTGCTACAAGCAATCGAACTAAGCCGTGTAACATTCGGAAAATAATCAATTAGTTCCATAAATTCTGGATCTGTGACAGATGAATTCGTCATGTCCAGACCCAAAATATCATTGCGATCTAAGTAAGGACAAGGCGAGGCTTGTTGTTCACACTGCCTTTTGCACTCCTTAAACGTCCGCCATTGATGAGTCGTAATCACTTTGGAGCTTGTTATTTTTGACAAAAGCTCAAGAGTGATCTGTTGCGAAGGCGAAAGTGCAAATGGGACGTCTTCGCCTAAATAGGAGAAGATGATTGTTCCGATATCGTTACTCTGAACTCGCTTCATCAGCTCCACAGCATTTGCCTGGCGGTATTCCAAAAAGTATTTCTGAAGAGCCTCCTGTCGAAATGGCCGACGATGTAACTCTGGCAGTGGAAGCATAAAATCTGGCTCTAAAGGAAGGACGTCGAGCCCGAAAATCTCCATATTATCTGCTTCTGAGAGATGCTGGCTGATAATCGCTGTAGACTTTCTTCCAATTTTTGCCCATAAATCGCAGAGGTTCTCTACTTGTTCGTTTTTGATTTTTTGCACACGATCAGGATTAAAAAAATCGTACATTTTGCTGGCAGATGTACAGCATAGATCGACTGCAAAAGCAACGATTATTGGAAGGCAAAGAACGGCCATTTTAAGAGCAGTTTTCCAAATCGCCCCTTCTTGAAATACCAATTGACTTAACTGCCGATAAAGCTCAAAAGAATACGGTCTTGGACCAAATGGAGAATGGAATGTAGCTGCCGCCATGCTGTCTCTAATTTTAAAAAGAAATCATAACATTTTTCTGATTTTTTTAGCAAAAGTTGGCTTAACATTAAAACACTTGAGAGTAAAACACGGTCAGCAAGAGGAACGTTTCTGAGCAGGCTGAGAGGGGTAATTTGTTCCAGCATAGTATTAAAA
>CAYGHT010000070.1:0-7966 GCA_964349755.1 uncultured bacterium | reverse complement strand
GTGCATCACATCACGAATTTGTGGGGATTTACCTCCCCTGCGGAAAATGCAAAATATGGCCTTTTCCCTTGCGGCGGAGGATGGCTTTGTCGACATCTTTGGGAGCACTATGCGTTCAATCAAGATGAGGCTTTTTTGGCAAAAGTCTACCCGCTCATGAGAGAGTCGGCCCAGTTTTACCTCGATATTCTCGTGGAAGATCCAAAGACCCGTTCACTTGTAACCGCCCCCTCCACCTCACCTGAAAATGCATTTTATGGCCCAGACGGCAAAGCGCATAATATCTGCATGGGGCCGAGCATCGATGAGCAGATCATTTACGATTTATTCTCACACACAATTCAAGCAGCCCAGATCCTCAAAACCGACACTCCACTCATCGAACAGCTACAAACTGCTCAATCAAGATTAGCGCCTCTTCAAATCGGCAAGCACAGGCAGCTCCAAGAGTGGCTCGAGGATTTCGATGAGCCAGAGCCTGGACATCGCCACATCTCACATCTCTTCGCCCTCTACCCAGGAGAGCAAATTTCGCTCACTAAGACTCCCTCATTGGCTCAAGCCGCGCGCAAATCGCTAGAGCGACGCTTAGAATATGGAGGTGGTCACACTGGCTGGAGTCAGGCTTGGATCATCAACTTTTGGGCTCGTCTTCTAGACGGAGAAAAAGCCTACAAACACCTGAATGAGCTCTTCTCTAAGTCGACTTTCCAGAACCTTCTCGACAACCACCCCGCCTCACGCCCAAACCACAAACCGCTCTTCCAAATCGACGGAAATTTCGGCGCTACAGCGGGAATTGCTGAAATGCTCCTCCAAAGTCACGAAGGCGAAATTCATCTCTTGCCTGCTCTTCCATCGGCATGGCCAAATGGACGTTGCAAAGGGTTGAAAGCCCGCGGCGGCGTCGAGGTCGACATTGCGTGGAATTACGGCCAGTTGATAAACGCCCAACTGCGTCCGACAAAGTCAGGGGAATACAAAATCCGCTCTTCGAGTGGGATAGAAACGTTGCATCTAGAAGCGGGAAAGGTCTATGACTTGGCCTTTCCCTAAGCACTCTCCACAACCACCACCGTGAACGGGCGGCGATAGCCAAACTGTTTGGCGAGCACGACCTGAAATTCGCGCTCTACATCCACGAGCGTCTTGTCTGCACTCTCTGGAGATGCGAGCAAGAGGCCAATCTCGAGGTTTCCATGTGCTCCGATCTCGACGTCGCGAAGGGCGACTTTCCCGAGGAATTGACGGTGCAGCAAAGAGCGGAGTGTCTGATCGATGACCTGGGGGTCAACAATAACGGCTTGCGCGCCCATGCGCAAAACGAAAAATCGATCGCGCTGAGCAAAATAAAAGCTGAGAAGAAGCAGCGCTGCAGCAAAGAGAAACGCTATGCCCGCCGGTGTGAACCACTCTGGTTCTTGAAAAAGGGCGCTCGCAAGCCGAAGGCGGAGCGCTTCTTGGTAAGGAAGAACGAGGAAAAAGAGCCCTGCTGTGAAGAAGATGGCCGTTGCAAACAGCTCCAGCATCGCTTGAAACACTTTCATCAGAATGTCTCAACAGGTTGTGAAGAGAGGGGCAAAATCAGATCCTTGAAAATCACATGGACAGAGGCCACATGCAGTCCGCTCCAGCGACTCACCTCTTCGGCAAGTTTCGCTTGCACCTCTTCCGCTTTTTCCGGAATGGAAACTCCATAAGCGATTTTGATTTCAACGCGGATGTCCACCGAATGCTTCGCACTATCCTGAATCACGTGAATCCCCTTCACCCGCTCCAACTCGCGACCGAGCAAGCTGTCGATGAGACTCCCCTCGAGAAGGCCAATGCCCTCAATTTGAGAAAGCGTTTGAAGGCAAATCGCCTGAAAAACGCGGCTTTCGATGTCGCGAACAAACACCGTGTCTGGAAGTTCGATTTCTCGAGCGTCAATGCTTTTGAGGGAGTTGATCATGAGAGCACCTTTAATGTGGGAACGAAGTATACGCTTTTTGCCGCAATTAGTGTAAACTGAAGCGAAAAGGAGTTCGAATGCTTTGGTCCAACTTCCCCATTCTTCTACTGGCGTCGGGGGCGATCGGCCTCCTTTCCTCTTACCTCGCGACCAAGCGAGGCAAAAATCCCATCTTCTGGTTCATGATCGGCTTTTTCTTCGGACTCCTCGGAGTTTTCGCCATCTTCTTCTCTCCAAACCCAAAACGGCAGCCAGCTCTCGCAGAGGCGGCCCCAACGCCCTACATCCAGGGCCCCAGCGACAAATTCTGGTACTATTTAGACAACGCCCACCAACAGACAGGGCCGATCAGCTACAATGCGCTGAATAGCGCCTGGCAACAGGGGACAATTGCCCCAACAAATCTGGTATGGCATGAGGAGCTCCCCGAATGGAAGCCCCTGAAGGAATTGATTCAGACTACCAAGACGCCTTGAAGACGCCGGGCACAAGCCCTTGAGACGCCATCTCGCGGAAGCAAAGCCTCGACATCTTGAACTTGCGCAAAAACCCACGCGCGCGGCCCGTGAACTGGCATCGATTGCGAAGGCGAGTTTTCGATGAATTCTTCGGGAGCTTGTTGAGCGCGTCGACTGCAGTGAGCCTGTCCTCAATGGATTTGCGGGTATCGAGAATGACACCTTTGAGCTTTTGCCTCTGTTCCCAGCGGGATTTCACCATGCGCTCTCGTTTCTTTTGCTTCGCGACGGAAGACTTTTTGGCCATCGAAAATTCCTCTATTTTTTGCGGGCAGGCCCTTTCTGGCGCTGCTTGCGATTCGGATCTTTTTTGTTAATGACGTAAATACGACCCTTGCGGCGGACTACTTTGTCCCCTTTTGCCGGGTCGGCTTTAATGGAAGCTCTGACTTTCATTGCGTTTTCCTCAAATAGAAAGGGTGCAGTGTAGAGGGAAGTAGAATTTGAGTTCAAGAGTTTTGCGAACATGAAGGGAAATTTGGGGATCCTTTGCCGCTTTAGGAAAGCGGCGCCCGGGGAGTCAAAAAATTATTAATGCGAACGAGTGCAGGCGGTACATTTAGCTTGCAACGTTTTCACTGTATGCGATGAGCTTAGTAATGAGCGCCTCGCCTTCAGATTTATCGATGTGAACTCGAAGCTCATTCTGTTGAAATGAATTTAATCTCATCGAGCTAGCAACCTTCGAAATAAAGCACTCAATGTACTTGGAATTTTTCGATGCCTGGCTCTTGAAATTCGCGGCATGCTCCCTTTTAAACTGCCCTATGACCGCGCTTCTTTCGTTAATCTGCTTCATGTATTTGCGAAAAGTACTATTGGTAAAAATGACCTCCAAAAATTGCAGAGGATGCACTGTGTTTTTCAGAGAGTCTCCCAAGTCTCTTAACTCCGAGTCTCGCGCCCACAAGCTCTTGGCTGTAGAAACAAATGGAACCGCTACTAGTGGAGCCATTGCCAAAGCTTGAATGATTGTTTCTATTTTTATTACATCATTTGCGCTTACAGACGGCTCTGCAACTTGAGGCGCAGAGGCTGGCGCCGCTACAACTGACTGCTGCGGCTGCGCTGACGCCAATGGCACAGCAACAGTCGACTGGGGCGCTGCTGTTGGCACTGGAGAGCTGCTTGCTGACATTTGAGGTTGAGGTGGTGGCGCGACAGAAACCGATACGGTTGAAGCAGTGACAGGAGGCGGCGGCGCATCAGCATTCAAGGCTTCCCTGATTCGCTCTAGAGCCATCTGTTCTCGTATTGCTAGCGAGTCTACTTCCGCTTGCTTTGCCTGACGAAATCGCACTAACTCTGCGCTCTCAGCTGGCGCAAGAACTGCCGGTGGCGTCTTCATGTATCTTGTGAAACACACTCTTACCATAGCCGCAGCCATCAAGCTAATTCCAATCCCCAGTAAAGGCATTCCTCCACCGCTGAGCAAAGTAATCACAATTCCAGCGCCAAACATCGCTTTTCGCCGAGTGGGGCCGCTACCAAACGCCTGTGCAACTAAGCTCAAAGCTCCAAGCCCGATCAACACTCCGGCTGCTGCTGTCACAATCCAACCTCCGGAAATCCCGAGCGCTGCGAAGACGGTGGCGTGTAAAGCGCCCTTTGCAGCCAACAGCAAGATGCCAGATCCGATGTAGCTCACGCCTCCAACAACATCAACCACGTGGCCGACAATTTTAGCGCCTTGCTTAATGCAAGAAGGTTGCTGCGATACTTGTCCTGATTCACTACTCATAAATCACCGAATTGTTAAATTAATTTCGTACTATTATACATAATAATTAATATTAAAGCAAACAATTTACTATAACGAGATACAGTTTCTCACAACTGACTCGAAACCAACAATCTACAACCACCCTTGCACCCTAAACCCGCCTTCCGCTATACTGCGCTCCCTTCAATCCACCAGGAAAACGACGATGAAAAGAACCTATCAACCTAGCAAACGGCACCGAAAAAAAACACACGGATTTCGCGCTCGCATGAAGAGTGCGGGGGGACGCAAGATCTTGAGCCGCAGACGGCAGAAAGGGCGCAAGACGCTCGCTGTGTGAAGCACGGCTACTCCAAAGCTCAGCGCCTTCTTTCTAAGACGGACTTCCAGAGTCTGAGACGGGGAAGTTTACGGGTCGTGGGCAGGTGTCTTTGCATCGATGTGCGGGCGGCTGGTCGAGCGAGCTCGCGGCTGGGCATTTCTGCTTCGCGCAAATTTGGGGTGTCTCATGAGCGGAGTCGCTTTAAGCGCATTGTTCGAGAGGCGTTTCGCTTGAGCCATCGGGCGTGGGCGCCGCTCGATTTGCATGTGGTTCCTCGTAGCCAAGCGAAGGGAGCAAGCTCGATTCAAATTCGAGATGAATTGCTCACTCTTTTGATTTCTTATGGAGCTTAATTCACAACAACAACGGGCAGTCGAGACCGTACACGGGCGGGTGCTTGTGCTTGCGGGGGCAGGCTCGGGGAAGACGGGCGTCATCACGCACCGAATTGCCCACTTAATTCAACAATGCGGCGTATCGCCTCAGGCCATTTGCGGACTCACATTCACCAATAAGGCGGCGGCGGAAATGCGCTCGAGGGTGCAGGCACTGGTCGGCCCCCAAGTTGCGCGGCAGCTCACGCTCTCGACATTTCACAGCTTTTGCATGCAGGTGCTGCGCAAAGAGATCTCGAAGCTGGGCTATACGGAAGAGTTTAGCTTGTACGACGAGCGGGATCTTCACCGGATGGTGGGGCAGATTGCGCGCGATTTGCTTGGGGCTGAGGGCGAACTCCCCTCTCTTGCGGGAACGATGGCGATCTTGCAGAAAGCGACCAATGAAGGCACCTCTGGCCTGAATGAATTCTCTAGCACTTTGTACACGCGACTCCAAGCGATGCTCCGCGCGCACAACGCGGTGAGCTTCGATCATCTAATCACGCTGACTATTCGGCTTTTTGAAGAGCATCCGAGCATTCTTGAGCAGTATCAGGATCGTTACCGCTATTTGATGATCGACGAGTATCAAGACACCAATCCGGCGCAGTTTCGCCTGGCAGAGCTGCTCGCAGCCAAATACCAAAATTTGTGCGTCGTGGGCGATGATGATCAGTCGATCTACGGGTGGCGCGGGGCGAAGGTGGAAAATATTCTCAATTTCAAAGCCGATGCAGTGATCAAGCTGGAACAAAATTACCGCTCGAGCGCGCTCATTGTGGAGGCGGCATCCGATCTGATCGCGCACAACGAAGGGCGTCACAAAAAACGGCTCTGGAGCGCAAACACGCACAATACGCCCATCGAAGTGTTTCACGCGCCGACGGAGGCCGAAGAGGCGAGCTCCATCGTCCAGCGGATCATCCATCTGCACGACGCGGGGAACCTTGCGTGGAAAGAGATCGCAGTTCTCTACCGCTCGAACGCGCTTTCGCGAAACATCGAGCTCGCGCTGACCCAAGCGACGTGGCAAAAAAACGGCCAATGGATCCGGGGTGTGCCCTACGAGATCTTTGGAGGGCTTGAGTTTTCCGAGCGGAGCGAGATCAAGGACTTGATGGCCTTCTTGCGGGTGATCGCCAATCCGCTCGACCAAGAGGCGCTGCTTCGGATCGTCAACGTCCCCAGACGAGGCATTTCTGATACGCTCCTCGACGAAATGACCCAGGAAACACGCGCAGCCCAGCGCCCCCTTTGGGACCTGCTGAAAGAAATCGAGGGCGGCACTCGACCGCTACCCAAACACCCGAAAGGAGCCAGCGGCATCCGAGCCTTCGTGCAACTCATCGAGACCGCCACGCGCCGCTTTGCAAGTCAGCCGCTTGCCGAAGCGCTCCAGTGGCTCGTACAAGCGATGAATTACAAAAAAGCCATCGAGGAAGAGGTCAAAAGCGAAACAATGCGAGGCTTCAAATGGGAGAACGTCGAAGCGTGCATCAATGCGCTCGCAAGCTATGAACAAGACGCTCAAGAGCGCGGCCACTCCCCTTCTTTGCAAGATTTTGTCGCAAATACGACGCTCGGCAATTCCAATCCCGATTACGCCCGCGCAGCGGGCGGCGACAAAGTCCAGCTGATGACCTTGCACAGCGCCAAAGGGCTTGAATTTCCCGCCGTCTTCATCGCGGGACTCGAAGATCACAGTTTACCCCACGAAAAATCTGCCGCTGAAACAGGTCTCGAAGAAGAGCGCCGCTTATTTTACGTCGGAATCACCCGCGCCAAACGCCAACTCACGTTGAGCATGGCTAGAACCAGATTGCGCATGGGCAAACTCAGCCCCACGACCCCCTCGCGCTTTCTATTCGAGCTGCCAAAGACGCACCTCAAGTCAACCAATCACAAGTTCATCGCATGAAAACGATCATTTTGCGGCACGTCCGCGAAAATTTGCGCAAATGCTCGCTTCGCGGCTTAGAAAAGAGAGATGATCTTATCTTTTACACCTACCCAGTAGACCCAATCCCTAAACTAGACGGATACATCCTGCTGAAAGTGGGGGCGCCCCCGCTCACCGCGTTGGACGCTGGCCATGGTTTGCTTGTAATCGATGCGACCTGGAGGCTAGCCGCAGTGATGAGCGCGCAAGTGGAGCGCGCAAAGCTCGAAGAGCGGAGCCTTCCCGCTGGGTTTAAAACCGCATATCCGCGTAGGCAGACCGCGTGCCCCGACCCAGAGGCCGGGCTCGCATCTGTGGAGGCTTTGTACCTGGCGTATGCGATCCTTGGAAAAAACACCGCTGGGCTGCTCGACGGGTACTATTGGCGCGAGGAGTTTCTTCGCCTCAATGAGGCTTTGCTGAAGTGAAAGGAACACGCAAAATAGTGGCGGAATCTTTGATGTAAACACGAGATTCCGCCACTAAAAATAGAGCCTTCAAAAATCGCTCTCATAGACAAAATATGTAAAATAGTGGCGGAATGTGGGGTCAAAGTGTGAGATTCCGCCACTATTTTGATGGTTTTAGACCATCGAATTTTAACGGCATAGACGTTAAGAACGCGGGTGGTTCCTTACCCACGCCTCTTGAAGAACTGAACTTCTCGCTCATGCTGCACTGCTTGTGCGCGTGTAGAGAATGTGCCCAGGTTCCTTCGCTTGCCGGTTTTGGGGTTCTTTTTGCGAGAATAAAGTCTGAATTTCCCGTTTGGGAGCTTGCGAATCATCGCATCTGAAGCGCTAACTTTTGCACGAGCGCCTTATCGAGCTCGCTTCGGTAGCATCGGTAGCAGGTCGCGAAGTATTTTTCTTCGGCGCCGAGCTCGACGGATGCGCCTTCGTTGGTTGCGATGCCGCCGACGTGCTTGAGGTTCATGATCGATTTCCGATTGCAGTAGTGGCAAGTGGCTTTGACTTCTTCGATTGAGTCGGCAAGCTCCATGAGGCGCATTGAGCCTTCGAATAAATGGCCTTTGAAATCGGTTCGAAGGCCGTAGCAGATGATGGGGATGTCGCAATCGAGGGTGATTCGGCGGAGCTCTTCGATGACGCCTGCGTTTAAGAACTGCGCTT
>CAYGHT010000069.1:0-8163 GCA_964349755.1 uncultured bacterium | reverse complement strand
CTTCGCCTTTGATCTCGCAGCGGCGCGCTACCCCCTTGAAATTGACAAAGGCGCTGATCCATTTTTGATCGGCGAGATCTAGGTGTTGGTGGAGTCCCGATTCGCGGATCATTTCGAGCAGTTTCGTTCGGTCTGTCAGCAGTCCTGCGGTCTCTTCTTCCATCGGGACTTTGCGAAGTAGCCCACGCCCAAGTTGCAAGAGCAAACCAATGAGTGGAAAGAGCAAGAACAAATAGAGCGAGGCTACCGGAGAGGCGGCGCGAAGCGCTTGTTTGCTCCACAAGCTTGCGACCATCCGGACGCAGTAGTCGAGCCCAATGGAAAGAGCGATGATGATGGCAGCGATTTCGATGAAAGGGAGCCATTCATGCGAGACAAAAATGCGGGCCAATTGTTCTTGGAGCTCTCTGCTCATCGAAAGGACGTAAAAAAATGCTCCGATGGCATAGGCCAGTTGGAGTACGTGCTTGCTAAGCGAAATGGAGAAATAGAGGTTTTCCCATTCATGCTTGGGGAAAAGCCGATTCAATAAAGGTCGGAAGAAAAGAAGAGGCGGGGAGCGGAGGACCTCTTTCGCCTTGAACTTGCCGAGGCGTAAGATGGCCGTCGAGCACACAGATAAGACGAGCGAGCCCACAAGGGCAACAAGAGCAAAGAAGGGCGTTTCAAGTAAATTCAAGGGCGTCTCAGTAGCAGGCCATGGCGTTTAAGGAAATGCATACAACTTTTTTCTTTTTTGCGCATCGCTCTTCGATCGGAAGGGGCAATGTCGTCAAACCCAAGGCAGTGCAAAATGCCATGGATCATGTAGAGGCTGAGCTCTTCATAGGGGTCGAGCTGGTGTTTCGCGGCGTACTTGAGAGCGATCGCGGGGCACACGAAGATTTCGCCGAGATGCTCGGCATCCCCAGGAAAGGAAATGCAGTCGGTGGGCGTCGGGTCCTTAAAGAACTGCTCGTGTAGCGCGGAGATCGCCTTTGCACTCACGAAATAAATGGAAGCTTCCGTCTGCTCAACGCCAAGATGGCTCGCGAGCTTTTGGACAAGAGCGCGGATCTTCGCTTTTGTCAGCGGCAGCGCCCGTTGGGAATTATCGACGTGAATGCGCAAGTTTTAGGTGGACGGCGTCTTAGGCAAGCCGGTTACTTTCGTGCTCTTGCCATCGACCCATTTGCCGATTTTTCGAAGGACGTCGATGCGCTCAAAGCGCTTCAAGACGTTCCGTTTTTTAACGCCCTTGCTCGACGTGCCATAACTCGTGTGTCTGGTCATATTGCGGATCTCACTTTGGGGATGAAGCGGCCTGAAACTGTTTCGGCGCTCATCGCGTTCTCATGAAGTTTATAGCCGAACTGAAGCGCATCTTTCTTCGTTCCAGTCTTATTCGCGGGGGGGCGAGGGCGCTTGCGGCTGACCGCTCTGCGTTCGCCTTGTTTACTCATTCGGGTCATAGGGGATAGCTCCTTCCATTAAACCGTAGGAGTATAGAAAAATGTGGGGATCTTCTGCAACGAAAATTGTTCAAATTAAAATTATCGAGCTTCGATCGGCAGGCGGGCGCGCTTGTAGGCGTCAAAGCGGAGCTCAGAGAGCTGCTTTTTGCTGGGCGAGGTGAGGTCCTCAAAGTCGTACAGAATGCGAAACGGCCCTTCTACAAGCAGCGGGGTTGAGCACAAGTTGAAGGCGATTTTAGCCTGAGTTAAATTGGCCTTTCCATGGGTGATAGCAACCAATTCTGTACTCCCTTCTGTCACGATGGCGTGAGGCAAAAAGCTGGTGGGTGGCAGTTTCCAGAGGAGATCATCGACATACAACGCCGTTTTTTCATCTTCTACGAAAATGAGCAATGGCTCTTTTTTTGCAAAATGGGCGGTTGCCATCTCAAGAAGACAGCTGAGCTTTGCTTTTGCTTCTTTGACTTGGAAAAAGATCACTCGTGTTGTCATTGATTTGCGTCCGATTCAGGAACGATGACGCCGCACGAAACGAGGTATTTTAAGGCGTCTTCTTTGGTCATGTCAAGAGGGCGAACCTCTTCTGCATCGACGAGGAATAAAAAGCCAGAAATGGGGTGGGGCGCCGTGGGAGCAAACACGGCAATGAGAGGTTTGCTGACTTTTTTCTGACACTCTTCGGCGACCTCGCCCGCAGAAAAACCGATGCAGAAGTGCGGCTTTTGAGGAAATGGAATCATGACCGCTTGCTTGAATGCTTGTTTTCCATCGGGAGAGACAAGAGCGGAGATGATGTCGCGACTCACTTTGTACACTGTTTTCACGAGCGGAATTCGAGACAGAATGTAATTTGCGAGCTTTAGGGTATTTTTAAAGAGGAAATAGCGGGTAATGGCACCAAGGGCCATGATGAGCGCTACGAGAAAGGCCAATGAAAATATGCGCGATAAAACGATGACCATTCCCTCGGGAAGAGAAAAGGGGAGCAGCTCGATCAAATAGCTAGTCAGCGGTGCAAGCGGCTCTGTGAAAAACCGGAGCAAAAATACGAGAATCATGAGCGTGAGCACTACGGGAAGCAAAATGATGAGCCCGGTCATCAGATACTTTTTCATGGAGCCTCTGGGTGAATTACACCGCAAGAGACGATGTACTTAATCGCTTGATCGCTTTTCATCTCTAGTTCGATGAGATCTTTCCTTGGACTCATGATCAAATAGCCAGTCGTTGGATTGGGCGTTGTTGGAATGAACACAGAGACCATTTCCTGATCGGTGGATGCGCTACAAGTCTTGGGAGCCAAGCGCGTCACCAATCCGAGGCAGTAGCACCCTTTGTACGGAAACGGAACCATGACCACCTGCTTGAACGATTTTTTGTCTGCAGAAAAAAGGGTCTGGATGATCTCTTTGGTCGTCTTATACACCTTGTTGACGAGCGGAATTTTGTGAAGCAAGTCGTCGCCGAGCTTGACAAACGCGTTGAAAAAAAACCACCTGGCGAGCAAACCGAGGAGCAACGTGATTCCAAAGAGCCCCCCAAGGATCAAAATTTGACTGATCGTATGAATTACAGAGGGCGACATGAGTGGAATGTGGATTGGAATGCGGGTGAGCAATTCGGTGACTACATTCACGAAAGGGTGCGTTAAAAAATTGACGATGAAGAGGACGATGTAGGCCGTGATCGCGAGAGGAAGGAGCGTCGCCAGTCCCGTAAGGAAATACTTCTTCATCGCCTCATCATGTTGGCGGGGAGAGTTTTTAGCAAGTGCGCTTAAAGCATACTTCTTGAGCGCCAGCTGGGCTGCCGCAGGGCGTAAATTCCAAACGGGAGCACGCAAAACAACACGGCTCCACCGATGAGAAAGCTCTCGAAGCGAACCAAGTTTCCTGTGTCGAGCTGATCGGGTGGGAAAAACCCCAGAAAAAAGCCAAAGCCAGCGCCGAAAATCCCCATCAAGCACACAGTCCAAAGCCCTTTTATTCCTCCTGGGACGCGATAGAGGCGCTCCACATGGGGTGACTTATAGCGCAACCGAAGCGCCGCTAAAAACATGAGGACGTACATGACCATGTAAAGGATCGAGGACAGTGCGACGAGGATCCAATACGAGCTATTCACCGAGGGCATGAAGAGAAAGACGAGCGAGAGGGCCGTGACGATGATTGCTTGGGTGATCAAGATGGAGACGGGCATGCCGTGCCGATTTTGCTTGTGAAAGAGCGGGGGCAGCTCGCCGCCTTGTGCGGTTGCGAGGAGCCCTCGGCTTGGGCCGACGATCCAAGTGCTCATCATGCCAAGTGCGCCGAACGTCGTGACGGCGGCAATGAGTGGAGTGGCCCAGGAGATTCCCAGCGTATTGAATAAAAACCGGAAGGCTTCCATGCCTCCTGAGGCGAGCTGAATCTCAGATTTCGGAACGAGCGCTCCAATGACAAGGGCGCCAAGGGAAGAAAAGACGAGGATGAGTGTCGCTGCCAAGAAGATGGCGCGCGGGTAATTGCGACGCGGGTTTTCGACATCGTGCGCGTGCACGGCGGACATTTCCATGCCAGCTAGCCCTAAGAGAACGCCGGAGAGCAAGACGAGCTGACTGATCGAGCTGAGATCGGGCCAGAGATTTTTCCAGGAAAACACAATCTGAGAGGGGTGGCCAGCGCCCACCCACCAGCCGCCGAGCACAATGATCAATGCGATGGGAAGAATCGTTCCAAGCATGGCTGAGATGGAGCTGATCCAGCCAGAGATGCGCATGCCAAAGAAATTCACCAATGTCATGAGCCAAAAGGTGATCAGCACCGTGCAAAGGACGTACGTCTTATTGGTCGCAAGCTCCGGATTGAGGATGTAGGCAAACGTCGCCGCGATGAACGACAGAATCGTGGGATACCAGATGACATTTTCAATCCACTGAAGCCAGATGGCCAAGAACCCCCATTTCGGGCCAAAAGCCTCTTTCACCCAGGAATAGACGCCGCGCTCTGGCCAAGCGCTAGCAAGCTCTGCAGAAACGAGGGAGACTGGAATGAAAAAGAAGAGAGCGGAAAGCACCAGAAACAAAATGACCGAAAGGCCGTACTCCGCAAGCAGCGGAAAATTCTTGATGTTGCAGATGGCCGCGACATTGATGAGCGCGATCATCCAGACAGTGAGTGGTTTTCGTTGAGCTTGAGCCATAAGAGGCAGGCGATTCTATTCGATGAGCGAACTTTCCGTCAACCGATCTCAGCTCTTTGATCCTCGCCGTTTGCGGTAACGGGTCATTTTCCCTTGACCGACCGGCTCTAAGTGTTGCTGCTCAATCAACTCATTGAGTCTTCGGCCGGCTGTTGCGCGGGAGATGTGGAGCGTTTTTGTCACTTCGGAGATGGAGAGCTCTTCAGACACTTCGAAGAGGGATAAAATGCGCTTGGTTTCGGCATCGGTGGCAACGGCTTGAGGCGAGAAATTAGGGCGTGGTAGGATGCACTTGATGAAGTTTTCTCCTTCGATGACTTCGGGGGGATGAAGCCCTCGCGCTTCGTAACTGTTGAACAGGGTGAGAAAGCCAGAACCGAGTTTTTCAAAGTAACCAGCCTCTCGAAACACCTTGCAAATGACGTTGTTGCGGATGTAGGTCAAGCCGCGTCTTAGGCTTCGATTATCCAGAGGACCTAGAAAGACGCCAGGGTTGAAAAACTCGATTCGATTGGCATAGATCGACACTTTAATGGGACCCGGGATGTGATAATTGCGGTGGATGATCGCATTGAGTAACACTTCGCGAATGGCCTCGGAGGGAATTTCTAGCCGCTCCTGTCGTTTGGGGCCGCGAATCGAAAATGAGCGACTTAAGCGACCTGTAATGAACGCGTAGGCCGTGGAGAATTGATCAAAGAGATTCCCTGTGCAATCCACACTGGCAATGGCTTCTCTTCCGCTTGTTCCTGAGAAATGGGAGCAGATGATCATCGCTTCAGGGAGAAATTTTTGCGGGTTTTTGCCAAAGAGCAACATGCCGCCGATCGTGGGATAATGCAATGAATGTTCTTCGGCGATGAGGTCATAAGCAGCGAGGTCTTTACGAGCAATGGCTTTGATTTTTTTTGTCTTTTCCCGTCCATTGAAGAATTCGAGGATCTGCTCTTGAGCGAGATCTGTTTCTTTGGCGTGGTAGATGGGCATTTCATCGAAAAAGCGGCCTCTAGATTGCCAGCGCAATTCTTCAATCATCTCAGGAGTGGCTCGCACAGTCGACCTGCCTAGGCGAATGAAAGTTCCCTTACCCAGCCCTTCGGTTTTCCAAAAATACGGCTTATTCATGCCTGCTGAAACTTCGATGATGAGGAGAGTCTTTTCCCCCATCCGTTGGGAATACACAGCGGGGATGATCGGAGGGCTACAGGCATCGAAAATGGTTTTGTTGAGATGCTCCATCATTTGCTGTGCGTCTTTTTCGGGGATTCCGGCGACCACGCCATTCACGTCGACTCCTACGATCAGCCTGCCTCCATTGCGGTTGCAAAAGCCAACAATTGTCTTGACGATCTGGTCGTTTTTGGGGATTTCTCGCTTGAACTCGAGCGTGGAGGATTCCTCACCTGGGTATTTCATTGCCTGACTCCTTTCATTGCTTCAAAATACCAGATTGAGTCGAATGAGTCAAAAAAATACGTTTTTTCGACTCATTCGACTCACATTCGACTTGAGGTGAGTCGAAAGGCTTTTCTAATGAACATGCGCCCGCTGCCAATACGGATGGGTCAAATCGCGCTCGTAGCGCCCAGTTGTGCGATCAAATACCTTGGCGGGAGCTAGATTTTCTCCGTAGTAGCGTTGAAGATATTTTTGGGTGTCCTGTGGGACGAACACCTCGATGCCGTCAAACACGGCTCGCTTCAATGGGAACACGGTTTCAAAGGCCACAGGAACCTTGAAGCGCCGTTCTCGAATCTTCCACCACTCGGGGAAAAATAGGGCGTTTTCGAGCGCTAAAACATACCGAATTTCTCGCTTATCTACATCGACGTCGAATCCGTAGATGTCGATGAGCTTGGCTGTTTTACGGACGAGTACTTTGAGATAACTTTTGGGAAAGTCGCGGCTCGACCAGTCCTGAACGACGTACTTTGCAGGATCAAGAGCGTTGAGCGCATGGCACACGTTGTCAAAATCGGGACGGAGCACCGCGATGTCGACATCCTCGTCCCAAGGAATAACGCCACCGTAGCGGTAGCATCCCAGGCAGGTTCCACAATCGACCCACCAGGGAATCCCTGCACAATTGAGGGCAGCGCCGATGGCGGCCATCGCCTCTTTTTCTGCGTTTAAGTGACGCTCATCGCCAGGTCGTCTGTCGTGTCCTTGAGCGGTGAGCCACTCGGTGGGAGATTGGATCCCTAACACTTTGTAGAGAGCAAGATTTGTTTTTTTCAATGTGGTTTGGGTGAGGGCATCTTGCATTGCATTGAAGCGTGTGCGAGCGCTTGGATCCAAGAGCGCTGCCGCTTTGCAGGCGGTCCCGAGTACAAATCCTGGAACCACGGCCAACGTGCTGGCTGCTGTCTTGAGCGCGAAATGCTCGGTATACTCAAAGCGAGGGGAGAACGTCCATTCTCCACTCGATTCTAGCTTTGCAGCGCGGCCCATGAACAGATACTGCGAGGGAGCCATGAATGCATTGGCCGCAGCTTCGAGACCAGACGCCTCTTGGCAAGCGACGTTGAAAAAAAGATCGGTGCTAAATGTGAAATAAGCACAGACAAGCGGTAAAAAAAGGGCCATGAGCCCATCGATGCAAAGGTCCCACAGTTTATTCATCTTTGAACAGGGTGTTGAAGGGTTTAGTGGTTTTAGAAGGTGTCGGGCGCTCAATTTGAGGAGCGAACTCCTCGCAAAAATTCATGGCCTCTCGATCTCGAATCGGCTCCGTCAAAGGAACGGCGCAGTCGTTGGGTTTGCCTGGCGCATAGTAGCGACAACCCATGCACACATGTAGATCGCGCTCGCAGTGAGGACAGGTGGCGCGAAAACCTAGTTTGATGGGAGAATCGCTCACAAGTTTATGGCATTTCCAGCAGTTCATCACATTCGGCAGCGTATACGAATGTGATTTTTTCTGCTACACTGGGCGGCTATGCGTAAATTCCTTCTCACGCTATGTCCTGTGCTTAGCTACGCCCTCTCTCCACCCGACCTGTTTTCCGTTGCAACGGGAGCCTATGACATCATGCGTCCCAAATGGAGGACGTGGCAATTCGATATGGAGTACAAGTTTCACGTTAAACGGTGGGAAGCTCCGACGCCCTATCTCGAGTTCAGGCCGCTCGTCGGGATGTTCGTCACGGCGAGAGGTTCTGGGTACATTTATGCAGGACTGAACTTCGATCTCTTATTTGCCAAACACATTTTGTTTGCGCCAGGGTTTGCTGCCGGGTATTACTGGCAGGGGAGTGGCAAAGATCTGGGTTACCCTCTCGAGTTTCGATCAGGTGTTGAACTCGCATGGCAATTTGACGATGGGGGACGTTTTGGCGCCCACTTTTACCATCTGTCCAATGCGAGCATTGGGCGCAAAAACCCAGGCGAAGAATCGCTTGTCGTTTATTACGACATTCCAATTAAGCGCGGATTCCCATTTAATTAATACCAATTATCAGAAATAACGTTCGGTTTGGCTGCGCCAAAGCGCCGAATTTCGACGATCGCAAAGCGCATTGTATTGAAT
>CAYGHT010000068.1:0-8174 GCA_964349755.1 uncultured bacterium | reverse complement strand
GTCCAGATCGGCTCTCCCCACGGCGCGCGCGCCGTGGGGAGAGCCGATCTGGACGCCCAGCTGTTGGTAGGATCGCGTAGTCCCAAAGGGGAGGCCCGCTAGCGCGGTCCAGACTTTGGTTTGAAATTCAGAGCCTCTGGAGCCAGCCCGCAAAAGTCTGTCCCCAGAAAAGCGGGCTAACTCTTTGGGGAGTGGGAAGGGCGATGCGCGCCCGAGAAGATAGTTCTGGATCCAACGCTCGAGCATCGCTTGGAAAGCGGGCGAGGCGCCTACAATCCGCACTTCAAAGCTTCTTTCAAGCGCAAGCTCGACTCGCTCTAGCTCTTCGCCGGAGGCGAAGAGCTGGACTGCGATGCGGGGTGTCATTCAATTGAGAGGTCGGCTACGAGTTGATCGCGGCCGAGTAGGCGTTCGTACTTTTGTTGGTTCACGGCTTGGCCTTTGTAGAACCATTCTTGCTCGGTCGCTTCTTCGGAGTGGAGCTTGCTGATGCCGTGCTTTTTGTCGTGCTGCCATTCGATCTCGGCAGTTAAATTCCCTAGATCATCGCAATGCGTTTCGAGGCCGTGTTTCTTGCCTTGGGAATAGGGGATTTCAGCGATTTTTGTGCCATTGCGGTAGACGATTTTGGGGCCGTGGAGAAGGCCGTTGTCCCAGTGGAGTGTCATGAGCGGCTTGCCTGAGGCAGTGAATTTTTGTTGTTCGCCGTCGAGTTGTAAATCGCGATAGTGCGAGATGGTGTGGAGATTGCCGTTGGGATGGAAGCTGGTGCGCGAGACAATTTGTCCGGCTGCGATTTGGTCGCGCAAAATCAAGAGCCCTTCGCGATCGCGTTTGACCCGCTCTCCTTTGCCAGAGGCAACTTGCGCTTCGAGGTCGTGGTTGGGGTTGTAGTATTTGCCCTCGAGCAGTTGATCTCCGTTGTATTCTTCGATGCTGATGGGAGCGCCTTTTGCATCCCAGAGCGTGATGCTGGTCCGATTGTCAAACTCATAGACTTCTTCGCGTGCTGGAATGCCTGCGAGATCGTGAATGACCTCTTTGAGGAGGGTTCCCTGGTCGTAATTTTCAGTTTTTTCGGTCACAGAACTGTGCGGAAATGTGTAGGTCGTAGGGCCGTGAAGAGCGCCGTTTTCATAAGAGCGGGTCACTTTCACGCCATTTTTTAACATGGAGATGATTTTGCCATCTGATGCGCGCTCTTCCCATTCTTGCTTCGTCACGTCGAAGCCGTATTTGTGGACAAAGGTTTGGGAGACGACTTGGTGGCTGCTATCTGTGGAAAAACAGCCTGCGAGAAGAAGTGAAATGGATAGGGCGATGGGGATGCGCTTCATGGATAAGCCTCTTGTATTGCACAGCTGATCTTAGCGAGAGATGTTTGTTTTTGCAAGCACTTCTTGAAGAAGTGCTGCGTGAGCAGATTCAACTTCGTCGAAGGAAACTGTTTTTGCTGCATCGCGATACACAAAGCGGAACGTAGCAGTTCGTTTTTCGTTTCCTGTGTACAAATCGATGAGCTCGACGTGTTCGAGCAGCGGGCAGTGAGCTGAACGAATGGCGTCGAAGATGCGGGCGATGGGAGTGCGCTCTTCGAGCGGCAAGGTCCAGTCGCGCTCTGAGGCTGGAAATTGGGGAAGCGTTGCGGATTTTGGAGCGGGACCTTTTAAGCTTTGCAAGAGATGGGCGTCGAGTTCTGCGTAATAGACGCGCTGATCAATGCCTATTTTTGCGAGGAGGGCGGGGTGGAGCTGGCCGATGCTGCCGATGCAGCGCTGGTCGACGTGGACATTGGCCTGGCGACCTGGATGGAAGCTCATGTGTTCGGACGGAGCGTAGTGCACTCCAGAGATCCGCAAGAAGCCCAGCAAATTCTCGACGAGGCCTTTGAGATCGAAGAAATCGAGCTCGCGCGCAGTTTGGCTCCAATGGTGCGGAGCATTCAGTCCGCTGAGTGCAATGGCGAGCGCGAGTGGCTCGAATGGCTTGCCATTCTGGTTTACATGGAGTCTACCGAGCTCAAAGGCGCGCATGTGCTCGTTCTTATGGTCGTGATTTAATTTCACGACCTGCAAAATGCCAGGCAAGAGCGAAGGGCGAAGGATTGAGTGCTCTTCAGATTTGGAATGGAGCACGCGGAGCACAGAGCGGCTCGCCATCAATTCGGGTGCTACAGCGGCCATTTTGGGAGAGATGAGATCGCATGTCAGCAGTTCTTGAAGTCCGAGCTGGGTGAGACGCTGTCGGAGCTCTGTCTCGAATAAATATTCAGGGTCGTGCGGAATGTCGGTGGTTGTAAAGCGGGATGGCCCCCGCGCGATGTGGTTGTAGCCGTAGAGGCGAGCGACCTCTTCCACCAGATCAATTTCTTGGGATACATCGAAGCGGTCGGTGGGGACGGTGACGTCCAAGCGCTCTTCGTGTGCGCGGCACTGAAAGCGGAGCCGTTGCAACAGGCTTTCGATTTCGTGTTGCGAGAGATGGGTCCCTAAAATCCGATTGATTTTCGCGGGAGTGCACGCAATTGTTCGGGGAGGGCGCGCGTGTGGGAAGCAGTCGATGCGCCCGATTTCTGGTTTTCCTTGCGCGATTTCTTGGATCAGCTGAACCGCCTCCTCCAGAGCCGCTGCCACGCCTGCGGGATCGACCCCTTTTTCAAAGCGGAGCGCGCTCTCGGTGCGAAGGCCCATTTGCTTGGCGCTTTTGCGGATGAGGAGCGGATCAAAGACCGCCGCTTCGAGCACAATGCTCTTCGTGGCATCTGAGACAGCCGTCTCTTTACCGCCCAAAATACCGGCGAGCGCGATGGGGCGCTCCGCATCGTAAATCAACACGGTGCCTACGGGGACGGTGTGCGTCTGCCCGTCGAGCCCTGCAAAGGTCATTTCGCTTTCCGAGGAAGCGACCCGGATCGTTTGAGCGCGGAGCGTCGCAGCATCAAAGGCGTGCAACGGTTGGCCCGTTTTCAGGCGGATGTAATTGGTGACATCGACGACGTTGTTTTTTGGCTCAATTCCCGCAGCCTTGAGCTGGCGGACAAGCCAAAATGGAGACGGTTGAATCTGCACGTGCTCGACCGCTTGAGCCATGTAACGAGGGCAGAGCGTGTGATCCACGATCGCGGTGAAGGTGCTTTTGGAAGTCTGGGTCGACTTGTGGCTCTGTGGTTGCATCGGCATCTGCCACGCAGCGCTAAGCTCGCGCGCAATGCCGAGCGCGCTCATGCAATGGCCGAGATTGGGAGTGAGCGAGAGCTCAAGCACCGGATCCCAGAGGAGCGCGAGTGCATCGGCGCCAGTTTGCATTGCGAGAGGCAACTCGAGGATGCCGTCGTTGTCTTCGTAGAGGGAAAGTTCGCTTGCCGAGCAGAGCATGCCAGCCGAAGGGGCGCCTCGGATTGAAGTCGCCTCGATTTTGTGGGTTTTCCCTGCGGAATCGGTCAGTGTAGCACCGGCTTTTGCAAACGCCGTCTTCATCCCAGCGCGGCAGTTGGGCGCGCCGCATACGACCTCGTGCATCTTCGCGCCGTCGAACACCTCAGCGATGCACAAATTTGCGGCGTTTGGGTGGGGCCGCACGGCTCGCACTTCCGCGACCACGACGCCGTGAAAGGGAGGCGTTGGAGCGTGGATCCCATCCACTTCCACGCCGAGCAAGGTCAGCGTGTCGCCGATCTCGCTCACAGAGCGAAGGTGGGGAAGGTAGGCTTTGAGGAGCGACAGCGGCAGTTTCATAGCGTTTCAGTGTACCGCGCGCGATTCGCTGGTTTCAAGGGAATAGTGCACTTGCATCAAGAAGAGCCCTTGGGGGGGGACGGCTGGCCCTGCGGCGCTCCGGTTTTTCGCGGCGAAAATGGCATCTACGTCCTCAACGTCGATGTGCGCTTTGGCAAATTCGAGGAGTGTGCCGACGAGGTTGCGGACCATTTTGTAGAGAAAGCCGTTGGCTTCGAGCTCGAGGCGATAGCCTCCGCTTTGCTCGACGACATCGAAGCGGCTGAGTGTGCGCACGGCTCCGCGCGCCGCGCTTCCGCGGTGGGCTTCGTTGGCAAACGAGGTGAAATCGCGCGTCCCTAAAAACAGTTTCGCGCCGCTTGGCAGTCGAGCGACATCGATGCGCTCGAGAAGATGGAATCGGTAGGGTGCAGTGAAGGGATCTGCAACGCGCTCTAGATGCAGATGGTAGTGGTACGTTTTTCCAACGGCGCTGTAGCGCGCATGGAATGAAGGGTCTCTTGGCTCGATTGCGAGCACTCGAATGTCTGAGGGGAGCAGCGCATTGAGCGAGAGCAGCAGTTTGGGAGTTGAGAATTCTACGTCTGTATCAAAATGGGCCGTTTGTCCCTTGGCGTGGACGCCTGCATCGGTGCGCCCTGCGCCAGTGAGATCGAGTGGGTGGCGAAGCGCTGTGGCTAGTGCGGCTTGCACAAGCGGCTGAATGGCGATCCCATTTTTTTGGATCTGCCAGCCTGAATAGCAGGTGCCGTCGTAGGCGATCGTGAGTTGGTAGCGCATGGAATTTAAGCGACCTCTTCTCTTTGTTGAGAGAAGAGGTCTGAAGAGGAATTATGAGAGGTGTTTGTTGACGAGCTTAGTCATTTCGAACATGTTGACGGCGCGTTTGTTTCCGAAGATCTTTTGGAGTTTGTCGTCCGGATTGATGTTGCGTTTGTTTTTCGCGTCTTGCAGGTTGTGCTTCTTGATGTACGCCCAGAGTTTTTTCGTCACTTCTGTACGCGGCATCGGGCCTTTTCCAACGACGGCAGCGAGATCTTCGCTTACTTTCATTGGCTGCATGAACTTCGAATTTTTTTGCTTGGTTGCCATGGTGTTGTTTCTCCTTGAAACAGGTTCTTTGAGTTTACGTTATCAAACAAATCTTTTATCGCTTCTCGAGGGAATAAGTGTCAAAAACAATCGTTTTTTTGCTTAAAGTCGGGCTCTAGCGATAACTCATCAGCATAGAGCGCAGTATATTGTATGCACCTAGGAAAATGCTAGCAGAAATCATTTTCACGTGGCATCTTCGCATCCAACTATGAGTCATTTTCAGGTTCTCGAACAGTGTCGAAAGCAACTTCTCGGCGTCCATTCTCTCGAGGAGAAATGCGCGATTCTTGAACGACATGCGCGTGGGGCTAACGTTTGGCAGCGCGCTCCTTTTTTATGTTCGATGTTGCCAGCGCTTTCTTGTGAAGAGAAGCTCGCATTGCTCGCTTTGGTGCTCATCAATCAAGCGCTCGATCTGACCGTTACAGAAGAAAAACAGTGGAGAGCGCTCCTGCAGCAACTGATCCACGTCGATCGCTTCTATCGAGAGATTGGGGGCATTATCGGCTATCAGGTGGAGCTCTTGGAGCGCCTCGCTTTGACGGCAGCGCCGCTCCCAACCCGCACGTACCATTCCCCGATTTTTGACGACATCTCTACTCCCGATCCAGCCCACATTTTCTCTGGGCTCAAAGCGCTGCCATTCATGGCGGAAATTTATCCGCTCGGAGGCGCGGCCGATCGGCTCCATCTCGTCGATGTTGAGACGGGCTCTGAGCTTCCGGCGGCAAAGCTTTCTTTCGCGGGGCGTACACTGCTCGAAGGATTGATTCGCGATGTGCAAGCGCGTGAATGGCTTTATTATCGCCTGTTTGGCAAACAGCTCACCACGCCGATTGCGATGATGACATCGTGGGAAAAAGAAAATCACCGCCATGTGCTGCAGATTTGCGAGGCGCATCGGTGGTTTGGTCGTCCGCGAGAGACGTTTCGGTGTTTTGCGCAGCCATTGGTGCCGACGGTGGATGATCGTGGTCAGTGGCACACCGTAGGGCCTTTGAAGCTTTTGATGAAGCCTGGCGGACATGGCGCGCTGTGGAAATTGGCGCGCGATGAAGGGGTGTTCGCGTGGCTGCGCGAAAAAAACCGGAGCAGCATTCTCGTGCGGCAGATCAACAATCCGATCGCAGGACTCGATCACGGCCTTCTCGCGTTTACCGGGATCGGGTTTTCAAAAGAGCAATCGTTTGGTTTTGCCTCTTGTCCCCGTCGGCTCCGGGCGGCAGAGGGGATGAATGTCATCGTAGAAAAAGAAGATGGACACATTGTCCTCACCAACGTCGAATACTGCGATTTTGCGGCGTTCGGGATTGAGGATTTGCCTCTGAAAGAAGGGGAACCGTTTTCTCGCTTCAGCTCCAACACGAACATTCTGTATGCCAATTTGGACGCCATCGAAAGGGCCGTTGCCAAGTGCCCCTTTCCAGGGCTTCTCGTCAATTTGAAACGAAGCGTTTTTTTAGACGAGCAAGGCCAAAAGCGAGACGCCAAGATCGCGCGACTCGAGTCGACCATGCAAAACATCGCGGACGTCTTCGTCGAACCAAAGAAAGGCGATGCGCCACTCAAACCAGAGCGAACCTACGTCACCTACAACCACCGCCATAAAACGATTTCCGTCGCCAAGAAGGCTTGCGTGCCTGGCCAGTCGCATCAAGAGACGCCCGAGCTGTGCTTTCACGAGTTGTTGCTCGCGCATCGCGAACTGCTCGATCTGTGCGGCGTTGCAACGCCCGCGGAGCGCCCGCCTGAAGAGGAGTTACTCCAAGGCCCTGCATTTGTGTTCTTGTATCACCCCGCACTCGGGCCCCTGTACTCGATCATCCAACAAAAATTGCGCGGCGGTTCGATTGGAGAAGGGGCCGAGCTGCTCCTCGAAATCGCAGAGCTCGACATCGAAAACTTAAGTCTTCAAGGCAGCCTCTGCGTGCGCGCCGAGCGCATCCTCGGCGAGCTTGACCCCGAAGGATTGCTCCAATACAGCGAGCGGGTAGGTCGTTGCCGATTGCACGAATGCTCCGTCGTGAATCGGGGAGTTCATTGGGAAAAAAGCCGCCCCTATTGGGAAATGCGCTTGCATCGCATCGAAGCCTTAGAGATCGAGCTCCGCGGCCACAGCGAATTCGACGCAAAAGGCGTCCGTTTTGAAGGAGCCGAGAAGTTCGTCGTCGAAGACGGAGAGCGAATGGTCCTCCGGCAAGAAAATGGAGTCAGGAGGGTGTGGAAAGAGCGAGTGGGAGAAAAAGCGATGTGGAAATACGAGTGGGGGAAAGACGGCGTAATGGTGAAGAGCGGCGGCTAGAGGGCCGCCGCTCTTTGAGGGAGATTATTGTTTGTTTTTGTTGGGGTCTTTGACGTCGATTAAGCTCTTGTCCGTATTTGTTGGACCAGAGGTTGATGTCGCTGGTGGATTAGCAGGAGGTTTTTTGTCTGAAGCATCAGATGCAGCAGGACCAAAGTTCTTGTACAAGAGGTAAGCAACGACGAGCACAACAACCACGCTAGTTCCGCCAATGAATGCTACTTTGTGTGTTACAACAAACTTACCAGCGACTGCAGCCGCTGCAGCGATGTTTGCCCATGCTCCGCTGAGCGCTGCGCCAATTCTTGCCTTGAGCGATGTTGCTGTCACTGCCGCTGTTGTTGCCACTGCTGATGGTGCCGCTACCGATGCTGCGGATGATACTGCTGTTGTTGCCATGAAAAACCTCCTGAAGGTTGTGTTTAATTTTTTTGGGCTCTAGTGCCCGAGTTTCAATCCAAAAGTTGTTCGAGAAGGCAGTATTATAGAGTTCTTTGGATTAAGTGCGCAAGCGCTCATTTTTTTTGACTTATCCCTACCTGTGCTGTCATACTTACACCTTCACACGCACGAACCTGAAAGGAAGCGAAGCCAATGAATTTTGAAACTCAAGCTAAAATTACATCGATCACAGAGCGCCTCTCTCAACTCACGAGGTTTCTTTGAATTGCCTTCTAAGGATCTAGAAGTCAAGCAATTAGAGCATAAAATGGCCTCCCCGTCTTTCTGGGAGGATCAGACCCTTGCGCAAACGACCATTCAAGAACTTGGCAAACTTCGCCTTTGGACTGTGCCCCTTCACGAGCTGAGCTCCAAATTTCAGGACATTCAGGATCTGCTTCCAGAGGCTGAACAGCTGGGCGATGGCGAGCTGCTCGGCGAACTGCTCCGTTCTTTAGATTCCATCGATACGACGCTTCGAGAGCTCGAGCTTCGCAAGATGCTTTCAGGGGAGCTCGATAGTAAAAATTGTTATTTAGAGATCAATGCAGGGGCGGGGGGGACCGAGTCGTGCGATTGGGCGGAGATGCTCTCGCGCATGT
>CAYGHT010000067.1:0-8201 GCA_964349755.1 uncultured bacterium | reverse complement strand
AGCAAGGCCGCCAAAGGCGGCGGGCAAACTGGCTCAAAATCATCGATTTTTCTGAGGCCAGGACTTTTCCAACCGGCTCTCCGCTTCACACTCGAGCGGCAGGTCAGTGCGAGTGGATCGCAACGGATTGCCGGTCTTGATGAGGCGGGCCGCGGACCGCTTGCTGGGCCTGTTGTCGCGGCAGCGTGCATTTTCCTCGAGGAGGCCCATTTGGATGGTTTGAATGACAGCAAGCAAGTGATTCAGCGCGATCGAGAGCGGCTCTTTGCAGAAATCACTCGGCACCCTAAGATCGAGTATGGCATCGGATTTGCGAGCGCTGCAGAAGTGGATCGGTTCAATATCCTCAAAGCCACGTTTTTGGCGATGAGTCGCGCGCTTAAGTGCCTTCAAAAGCCGCCGGAGTTCATCTTGATCGATGGGAATCTGGCTCCTGCCTTTGGAATTCCGACCCTTGCAGTGGTGAAAGGAGACGCCAAAAGTCCTTCCATTGCCGCCGCCTCGATTTTGGCGAAGGTGACGCGCGATCAGATGATGAACGAGCTTTGCGAGCAGTTTCCTGAGTATGGGTTTGGGGGGCACAAAGGGTATGCGACCCCAGAGCATTTAAGCGCTATCGAGCGCTTTGGCCCCTGTCCAGAGCACCGCAAAAGTTTTGCTCCTTTTTCAAAGAAAAAGGAAACTCAACTGACCATGGATTTTGTATGAGCAAGCTTCTGAGTATGACCGGATTTGGGAGCGCTTCGCGTGAGGGTCCCCGCGGCAAACTGACCATTGAAGTGCAGTCGGTGAATCGGAAATATTTTGAGGTGCAGGTCTGGTTGCCAAAGGGTTTTAGCCGCTTTGAGCACGACCTTCGCAAAGTTACGAGCGAGGCGCTTCAGCGCGGGGCGGTGACTGTGCGGGTGACGCTGACAGCGAGCGGCGGCGCTCTGCCCCACATGCTGCCAAACGTCGCGTTGTTGAAACACCTCAAGATCGCGTGGGAAGAGGCGGCCACTTCGCTCGGGCTTGACCCAAAGCCAAACGTGAGCCTCCAGTTTTTGGTCGAGCGGCTCGCGGGAGAGGCTCCGTTTGAGATCGCAGACGAAAGCGAGCTCGCGCTGCTCCAAACGTGTCTTCAGAGCGCGCTTGGTGAGTTGACGAACATGCGCCGCAAAGAGGGCGCAGCGCTTGAGAAGGACCTCGCGATGCGGCTCAAGGGTTTGGAGATGATCGCGCTCGCAATCGAGGGCAAAGGAAGCGACGCCACGCTGAAATTGCGCGGGATCCTTCGAGAGAAGCTGCGCGAGGCGCTCGGGGATGGAGCGCCGATCGATGAGCGGCTCCTTCGCGAAGTGGCGCTGTTTGCAGAGAAAGTCGATATCGCTGAAGAGCTCGTCCGTTTTCGTTCGCATGTCGAGCAATACAAGCAGCTCCTTCTTCAAGCGGCGACGGGGCGCAAAATGGACTTTTTGATCCAGGAAATGAGCCGTGAGATCAACACAATTGGCTCGAAATCGATGGACGCGTCGATTGCGCATCTTGTCGTTGAAGCGAAGGCCGAACTAGAGAAAATGCGCGAACAGGTGCAAAATATTTTATGAACGTGTTGGGGAATGTGAAAAGAGGTCGCATGTTTATCGTCAGCGCCCCTGCAGGCACTGGGAAGACGACGTTGGTGCGCATGCTGACTGCGGAGTTTTCTTGTGTGGTGGAGAGCGTGTCGTTCACGACGCGAGCCCCCCGCGCGTGCGAGGTGCCGGGCTGCGACTACCATTTCATTTCGACGGAAGAATTCGAAGCGAGGATTCGCGAAGGCGAATTTCTCGAACATGCAAAAGTCTTCGAATACCATTACGGAACATCGCGAAAAACCGTAGAGAGCAGCCTCGCATCTGGAAAACACGTCATTTTAGTCATTGACACTCAAGGGGCGCTCCAATTGATGGGAACGTGCGATGCGGTATTCATCTTCATCCGACCTCCGAATATGGAAGAGCTCCGCAAACGCTTGAGCGCCCGCTCATCAGAAACGCCTGCTGCGATTGAGCAACGACTTTCGTGGGCAGCCAAAGAAATAGCGCTTAAAAGTCGCTACGAATATGAGATTGTCAATGAAACGCTTGACGTGGCCTACGACGTATTGCGAGCCATTGTCATCGCCGAAGAACATAAACACCGCAAGGAGCAACCATGAATCCCGATGCATTAACAACCGAAGAACTGAGAAAAAAGTTCAAAAACAACTTCAATCTCTGCAGCTTTGCAATCAACATCGCACGCAATACCATTTTGAGTGGTCAGCAAGCAACCTTGACTCAGCTTCTCCAGATCATTGACGCACGTGCCGATGAGCAAAATCTTCTCGAGAAGGCAGCTGCGAAAGAATGAGAATTCTCATCACCTCAGCGCTTCCTTACGCGAACGGGCCGCTTCATTTTGGCCATCTCGCAGGTGCTTATTTGCCTGCAGATTGCTATGCGCGCTTCCAGCGATTGATGGGCAATGAGGTGCTCTATTTATGCGGCTCTGACGAATACGGTGTTGCCATTACGTTGAGCGCGGAGCTCAGTCACCGGACTCCCCAAGAGCATGTGAATTTGTTTCACAAGATCAACAAAGCGATTTTCGATTCCCTTTCGTTTTCCTTCGATCACTACAGCCGTACGACGTGGCCAGGCCATGTGCCGACGGTCCAGGCGTTCTACAACGACTTGAAAGAAGCTCAGCTGATCGAAGAGCGTACCGAAAACCACCTCTATTCGGAAGCTGAAACGCGCTTTCTCGCGGATCGCTATGTCGTGGGAACCTGCCCAAAATGCGGCTTTGAAGAGGCGCGCGGAGACGAATGTCAGCGGTGCGCAGCTTCTTATGAGGCAACCGATCTCAAAAACCCCCGCTCAAAGCTCACGGGATCAACGCTCACGCTTCGACCCAGCGCACATCTCTACCTTCGCTTTGATCGGTTTAAAGACAAGCTGGCGACTTGGATCCGCTCAAAGTCTTGGAAAGACAACGTCGTCCATTTTGCCATGCGCTACGTCGAGGAACTTCGGCCGCGCGCCATCACCCGCGATTCCAGCTGGGGCGTTCCAGTGCCTGGAATCCCGAACAAAGTGTTTTACGTTTGGTTCGATGCGCCGATCGGCTATGTATCGGCCGCTAAAGAGTGGGCGATTTCCATCGGCCACCCCGAGCGTTGGAAAGATTATTGGCTAAAAGCGGACACAAAGCTCGTTCAATTCATCGGCAAAGACAACATCCCATTTCACGCCGTATTTTTCCCTGCAATGCTCATGGGCCAGCGTTTGCCCTATAAGCTCCCCGACGAGATCCCTGCGAATGAATTCTACCTTCTGGAAGGGCGGCAATTTTCAAAGTCGGACGGTTGGACCATTGACCTTGAAGCTTTTTTGCAACGCTACAGCGCCGATCAAATTCGCTACGCAATTGCCGCGAACGCTCCAGAGGCCGCCGACTCGGAATTCACCTGGAAAGATTTCCAGATGCGCTGCAATAGCGAACTGCTCGGCAAGCTCGGCAACTTCGTCCATCGAGTCCTCGTCTTCGCAGCGCAGCACTGCGGTGGCTGCATGCCGCCACTTGATGGCGGTGGCGAGGCTGAGCAGGCGTTTGTGGCTGAAATGAAGCGTTGCAGCTCTGCCAGCGCGCTCAATTACGAGTCGTTTCACCTTCGCAAAGCAAGCCAAACCCTCATGGAGCTTGCGCAGATTGCCAACGCCTACTTCGACGCCAAAAAACCGTGGGTGTTAGCAAAGACGGCTGCGACTCACCATGCGATGGCCACCACAATCGCCCACTGCATCGAGTGCATCAAGCACTTGGCGCTTCTCGCCTCGCCCATCATCCCCACTGCCGCAGAGCGAATTTGGGAATTGATCGGGATGAAATCGAAGCTTGCAAACGCCTCGTGGAAGGAAGTTGTTGCAACACCGGTTCCTCCAGGCCAACAATTCGGCCAATCGACGCCCATTTTCCGCAAAGTCGAGGATGTGGAAATTGAGGAAGAGATTGCAAAGCTTAAAACGAGCTCGAAGCCCATAGCTGCGCCCGCCTCTGTGACGTACGCGCCGCTTAAACCCCCTGTCTCCATTGAGCAATTCGACCAGCTCGACTTGCGCATTGCCGAAGTGCTCGAGGCGACAACGATCCCAAAGTCCAAGAAGCTGTTGAAACTGGTCGTAGATCTCGGGTTTGAGAAGCGAACGATTGTGTCGGGCATCGCTCTCCACTATCCTCCCGAGCAGCTCGTGGGGAAAAAGGTCGTTATCATCGCGAACCTGCCCCCCGTCACGCTGATGGGCGTGGAGAGCCAGGGAATGGTGCTCGCCGCATCGCTGCAAGGCGTGCTCGAGCTCCCGATGCTCCAGAAGATGTCCCCAGGAGCCCAAGTTTCCTGAGCCAGTCCGCAAAAGTCGGCCTTCAGAAAAATCGAAACTATTCAGGTGGGCGGCTCTGAGCACAAGTTTTTGAACCACAGAGTCATGAAGCGCGATAAAAGCCAAGGAAACGCGTGTTTTTCGCCGCGTTTCGCGGCCTCTGTGTGCTCTGTGAACTCTGTGGTTCAAAAACTTGTGCTCAGAGCCACCCACCTGATACCAGGTTTCTTAACAGAGCTTGAGTTGGGTGGCTGCCAGGACCGCTGGTCGCGGGGCGTTTTTGAGCGCATGGACGAGCCCTGTGTAGCGCTTTTGCACTTCGTTGTTGCTCACGGCGATGCCAATTGCCCGCTTGGTGCCGACGAGATATAGCTGCTTTTTGCCGCGGGTGACTCCAGTATACAAAAGATTGCGATGCAATAATTTGTAGTGCGAGACGTGGATGGGGATCACCACGCAGGGGCACTCGCTTCCTTGAAACTTGTGCACGGAGCATGCATAGGCCAGCGTCAGTTCCTCGATTTGTCCAAATTCGTACTCGACAAGACGCTCTTCGAATAGAACGCCAAGCGTCTGCTCTCCTAGATCGATCGCTTGGATTTTGCCAATGTCGCCGTTGTACACCTGATTGTCGTAATTGTTTTTCAGCTGCATCACTTTATCGCCGACTGCAAACGAGCGGCCTTGACGCACAAGCGATTTTGGCTCGGTATTGAGCAGCGCTTGGAGCGCATCGTTGAGCATTTCGACGCCGATCGGCCCCTTCTTCATTGGAGAGAGCACTTGGATATCGTCCAGAGGATCAAAGCCCCACAGCGCGGGGATTTCTTTCGTCACCAGGCGGAGAATCACCTCCTGAATGGCTTCCGGCGTTTCCGCTTCAATGAAATGAAAATCGCTCCGCTCAGGTGTGTAGAGATCGGGAAATTCGCCTTGGTTGATTTTATGCGCGTTGGTGATGATTTTCGAGCCCTTTGCCTGGCGAAAGATCTCTGTGAGCCGCGTCACTCCGATCAACTCAGAATGGATCAGATCTCGGAGCACAGTTCCAGGGCCTACGCTTGGGAGCTGGTCGATGTCGCCCACGATCAACAGGCGAGCCTGACACGGCAGCGCGCGAAGCAAATGGAACAGCAAGGGCGTGTCGATCATGCTCGCTTCATCGACGATCAACAGATCGCACTCGAGCGGATTTTCACGCCCGCGTTTGAATGTTTTCGACTTGAAGTCCACCTCGAGAAGCGCGTGAATCGTCGAGGCCTTGCGCCCCGTGATTTGCGTCAGTCGCTTTGCAGCTCTTCCCGTCGGCGCAGCGAGTAAAATGTGGGGCGTTAATTTCGATGTAATCGCGATGATTCCATTCGTGATCGTGCTCTTGCCAGTTCCCGGCCCGCCCGTGATGATGTGCACCTTGTCGGTGAGCGCTGCAATGACCGCTGCTTTTTGCTGGAGCGCAAACTCGATGCTGAGCTGCGTTTGCACCCACTCGAGCGCCTTGTCTGCTTGGATTGCCCGAATTGCCTGGGGATTGGACAAGAGCCGCGCCAAATCCTTCGCAATGCCCTGTTCATAGCCCCAAAAAGGCCCCAGCCAAATGAACGTCTCTTCTTCCATCGCCGTTTTTACCAGCGTCCGCTTCTGGCTGAGTAGTTGGATTTCAGCCTCGATGAGCGACGCCTCGACTTCCAACGCCTGCGTCGCAAGAGGCAAAAACTCTCGCAGCAAAAAGCAGGTATGCCCCTCTTGACTCAGCTCCCACAATACAAACTCAATGCCCGCCTGAAGACGGGCAGGGGAGTGGAGCGGATAGCCCAACTTGATCGCGAGCGCATCTGCCACCTTAAATCCGATTCCATGAACCTCTTTTGCCAGGGCGTAGGGGTTCTCTTTCACCTTCTCGATGCTTTGCTCGCCATACACCTTGTAAATGCGCTGCGCAAACCCCGTACTCATCCCATGCGTGCGCAAGAAAAGCATCACCTCGCGCACCGCTGTCTGCGCCTGCCATGAACTCGTGATCATCTCCAGACGCTTATCGCCTAGCCCCCCAATCTCTTTCAGCCGATGCGGCTCCTTATCGAGAATCTCGAGTGTCTTCTCCCCAAACCGCTGGACGATTTTCTCCGCCGTCGATGGACCAATCCCCTTGACCGCCTTCGACTCCAAATAACGCTGAATCCCCACCAAATCAAACGGCCGCTCAACCGAATATTCCTTCACCTCGAACTGCCGTCCATACGAAGGGTGCACCTTCCAGACGCCCCGGCACATAACGCTCTCGCCCGGCTGAACCGACGGCAACATCCCCACAATGATGATGAGCTCTTTCGTCCGAGGTTCTTTAAGCCGCGCCACCGTGAACCCATTGTCCGGCTGCACATAGACAATCGAATCGATGAACCCGCTCAGTTGCTCGTCGGAAGAAGGGAGGGTGGTCATATGAGTCGTTAGACTAAAGTCTTTACGAGTAATGCCGCAATGAAAAAAGCTTGCAGATAATGACTTTGCATTCCTATGATGGCATTTATTTTTCACATTCCGGGTTAGCTCAGTGGTAGAGCAGTGGACTGTTAATCCATTGGTCGCAAGTTCGAATCTTGCACCCGGAGATTCTTTGAGACGCAGTTGTCCTTTTATTCATCTGCTGCGATATCGACAATTTGAGCTGCACTTAATTCAGCGATCAATTTTGGAGAAATTTTAATGAGTTTTGGCCTCTCCCCACCTCCAGCAAGAACCCATTCCTTTTCTAGTACTTTCCTATCAAGCAACACGTTAGAAATAAGAGGACCTAATCCAATTGGCGGTATTCCTCCTGCGGGGTAAGAAGTTACTTTTAGAGCTTCTTCCGCAGTAGCGAATCGGAATTTTTTACAGCCTAAAAGAGCTTTGGCAGTTTTTTCATGAATTCGGTCAGATCCCCTTAAAATGAGGGCGACAAATTCCTTTTCTGTTTTGATAATCAACGTTTTAGCAATAGAAGATAGCTCAAGTCCACAGGCTTCCGCAGCCTTTTCAGAAGTTGGCATATCATCGCCGAGCTCGATCAACTCGATCTCAGGATATCTCTCCAGTAATTCGGGTAGCCTTATTGAGGTTGTATTAGACATAGTGTTTCTCCTTTGAGTCAAAAAGCCATGATTTCATCTGACTTGGAGTAATATTTCCTCCTGTCAAAATAGTGGCAATCTTTCGCCCATGAAATCTAGAATGATGATCGATGATCGCGGCAAGACCTGAAGCTCCTGCTGGCTCCACAAGGAGCCCTAATTCAAACATGATTATCTGCATAGCTATGATGATGCTTTCATCTGTGACCAGCAAAACTTCATCAACCACGGAACGCATATCTAAGAGCGCTTCTGGAACAGGTGTCCGGACAGCAATCCCATCTGCAATGCTCGAGCAAGATGCCGTTTCAATAATCTTGTTCTTTTCCCATGAAAGAAACATACATGGAGCTCCTGCTGCAACGACTCCTATGACTTTGGTTGAAGGGGAAAAATGTTTTACATAGGTACCTACTCCATTGATCAAAGCTCCATTTCCTAATGGGACAATGATATAGTCTAGTTCTATTTGAGAAAGTAACTCCATAGCAATTGTACCAGCCCCTTCAGAAATAGCTGGCTCTTTTCCATCTTCAACAAAAAAAGCATGGCGTTCCCGTGCATAAACAACACCCGCAGCTTTTGCAGCTTCAAAATCACTCCCCCGCTGAATAACGTTTGCTCCAAAAGCTCGCATGCTTTCTATTTTCAGCGGATTTGCATTTTCACCAGAAAATACCGTGAGATTTCTTCCTTGCGCGTGCGCTGC
>CAYGHT010000066.1:0-8238 GCA_964349755.1 uncultured bacterium | reverse complement strand
GCAAAATGGCTCAAAAGGGCGATTTTGCTGGGGGCAGGACTTTTGCAACTGGCTCGTCATGGTGAACTCCTGAATGGTTGAAGGTTTTTGCTGTGAATGTGAAGGTTATTGATTCGACACTTGCGTCCCTGATCGTTGAGATAGGGCACCCGTCTTCCCCTTGCATCGGACACCCATTCGTATTGGAAGGCGGCAGGATTGAAGACGCAACTTTCATTGATGAAGCCGGGCTGACTTGCTCCATGGATTGGATCGATCCCGCCCAGATATTGGCCTAAGGCAGCGGCGTCGAAGATCGAATTGAATTGAGCAAAATGTCGGAAATAGGGAGCCGCGTCCACTGCTCGATGGCCTTGTGGAGTGATCAGCTCGTGCTCGTTTGCGTAAAATGACGAAACAATCGGTAAATTGTCGATGTGTACACCGCCGTGATTGCGTCGAAATTCTGCGAGATAAAACATGTCGTAGGTTTGAGTGCGCAGCTGATGGTTGATGAATTCGAGTAGCGCTGCAAGAGGGGGTTGCGTGGCGATGTACACAAAGCCTGCAATGCAACGGCCGTCATTGTCGAAGGTTGCGCCGATTTTGTTTTGATAGTGGGCCTGAAAGCAAGGCATGAGTTCGTCCAACTCGCAGTAGAGCATGACGTCATTTTCGAGGTGAATCACGTCAGTCAGTTTGTGCTCTTGCATGAGATCGTAGAGGACAAAAAAGCGTTCGAGTGAATAGCGCCAAAACGGTTCGCGGTAGATCCGATAAGGGCGAGATCGATCGATGAAGGCAGCGTGTAAAGCGCTCTGTCCAAGAGTTTCGTGAGCGATGCACGAGACGCCCATCGGCTTGAGGGTTCGGGAAAAGGGGAGAAGAGCCACGCTATTTGCAACTAAGTAGATGGGGCTGTCTGGATTGAAAAGGCGCGCATTGGCGATGGCCGTTGGAACGTAAGGTGGAAGTTTGGATCCCAGATGAATGAAGACAATGGGAGGCGCGCTAAAGAGCATGAAGGAGGTGCAGAGCAATAGAGAAAAAATAACCACAGAGGGCACAGAGAACACAGAGAAAAAAAGACACTCTGTGTTCTCTGTGCCCTCTGTGGTTATAACTTTTTTATACGCTGAATTATGCAACAAAGCCCAGAGTAATCGCCAAAGTTTCATCAGTTTCTTTCCACTTGGATTTGATCGATGGTCACGACGCTCCCAGCGATGGAGAATGCGACTGGCGAATACACCAGGAGGTAGTCTTTGAGCAGCGAGGGGACGATGCTGAAATTCGATTGGGGTCGGATCAAGATGTCGAATTCAAAAAGAGAGAAAAAATCTTCAAGGATGTGGGTGTGAGGGCCATTGTTTTGCTTTCGCCAGTCAAAGGTGATGGAGCCGGTATGCTTTACTGCATCTTGGAGCGCGTTGACAATTGGTTCTGGGTGGAGCGCGTCGGTGAACACGTGACAATAAACCGGCTGGCCGCGGATCTGCTCTAAAGCCTGAGCAAGGCACGCCTGATAAAAGCTGAGTGGGGGGAATTTCAGCGGATCTTCTAAGTGCGCAGTGGGGACGTCGTAGCCTCCTCCTTCGCGGACGTGAATCGCAATGCTCGTTGTCCCTTCTGGCGGTTTCACGCATTCAAGGGGCTTCCTTGGTGCGAGCATGGCTCTAGCTTGAGCGCGAAACTCAACGTTTTTCCAGTCGACGTCGAACTTGAAGGTATACCTCGGATCGTTCCATTCGGCGCGATTTTCTGGGAAATAGGGGCAGATGTAGACAATGCTGGTATTCAGTGGCAGCCTGTTCGATCTTCCGCTTCCTAACAGAGCACGCAAGCGCCCTTCAACGGGGAGCTGCTCATAGCGCATTTCTTGGTCGTGTAAAACGAGCGCCGCAGAATGGGGAAATGGCTTGTAGATCAGAGGAATTCCTTCTTGATGCGCGTACCACTTGGCGTGCAGATACGAGATGAGATTATCGCCAAATCGTCCATGGCTAAAATCGTAGGTCACATAGCGTGCATTTTGTGCGGCTAAACAGCCGAACCACAGAATCAACACCAAACACTTCATGGAGCTCTTCTCCAGGAATGGCAAGCGGCAAAATCGTAGCCTGTTCGGCGATACCAACTGAGCGCATGCAAAGCGCCTACATCGATGTGTCGTAACGTGCGGGGTTTAGCCTGCTTTGTTCGCCGCAGGGCGTAGTTGAAGTAGAGTTCGTATTCTGAAAGACAGGCAAAAATTTCGCGCGTATCAATGCAGCGGCAAATGGCTCTCCAGGCTTCAATTCCATGGTAGTTCGCGATGTCTTGCAGCAAATTCTCCACAATGGGTTTTTGGAAAAGCATGTGGTGCGCAATTCCAGAGTGGTGGGGATGTACCCGTTGGAAATCGGGAAGGAGTTTCTTTGCATGTTCGATGTAGGCGGGGACACATTCATAGGGAAATCCAAAGGTAAAAAGAGGGCCGCCGTTTCGGTCCATGAACGAGACCGGCCTAAAAAAGATGACGTCTGCATCGAGGATGAGCACATTGGGTGAAATGTTTGGAATCACGAGCGGGGCATAAAGCTTGAGGAGTTGTTGATAAATCCATCCGATGCGGCTCATTGGGTCGTTGAGGAAGCGTTGCGCTGCTTCTGTGTCCCCGTGAAAGATTTCTTCCGCGAGCTGTTGCTTGGAAAATGGAAAGAGACGCTCATCGAACCACTCCGCTGTTCCATGGAGGCGCTCTTGCGAGATCACGAGGATGCGACCAATGTTCTCGCCGTGCTCTCGGATGGCTTGGATGCATAGATCTAACGTCTCGAGGTCCTTAGGCGCGCACGGAATGACCACGTCAATCGGCGCTGAGTTCAATGGATACGTGATCCAAGCGGCCTGAAGGAAGGAGGAAGGCAGAAGGAGGAAGGAGGAAAGCAGAAGGCAGAAGAGGCCGGTCAATTTCTTCCGCCTTCCTCCTTTTGCCTTCCTCCTTCCTCTTAGATACAGTGCGTTAGCCATAAAAATTTTATTACTATGCGATAAATGCGATTTTTGAGAAAGTGTTGCTTCAACTTTTCTTTTTACAGAGGTGGTATATGGGATTTTGGCAACGACAAAGTATCTTCCTCTTCATGGCGATGAGTTTTGGGTTATTTGCCGCCCCTCAGGGTTTTCGGCTCATTTCAGGGGATGCTTCAGCGCCCCTTTCTACAAGCCCAGGAGCTTGGGAAATTCAGAGTGTGGGCTCTTCCATCATTCAGTGGGATCAGTTTTCAATTGAAGCCGATGAGCGGGTTTCATTTCATCAGAGTGCTGCTGGATCGGGTGTGCTGAATCGAGTTGTAGGTGGCGAGGTCAGTCGCCTGTTTGGAATGCTTTCTTCCAATGGTCCGATCTACTTGATCAATCCTCAAGGCGTGTTGATCGGGCCGAATGGGCGCGTAGAAACAGCAGGATTTGTGGCGTCGAGCTTGGATGTGCTTGATGCAGACTTTTTTCAAGATAAACAGCATCTTTTCACAGCGCACACTTCATCGGGCTCGATCATCAATTTAGGGGTCATTCATTGCTCAAGTGGCGACATTGCATTGTTAGGTTCTCAAGTTGGCAATGAAGGAGATCTGAAGGCTGAGCAAGGCACTGTTGCGCTTGGCGTTGGCAAAGAGATTTTGCTCCAGTTTCAACAAGCGCCTTATCTGATCATTCAAGTGCCCATCAGTTCTAACCCTCAAGAGAGGGGCGCTGCGCTTGAACATGCCGGTACCATCGATGCGCTCCGCGTCGAGCTTCGCGCCGCTTCGAACGTCTATGCCAAAGCGATCCAATGCTCGGGAACAATCGAGGCGCTCGGAGTCGAGCGGAAAGGGGGCGAGATCTATTTGATCGGTCAGGGAGGAAGCTGTGCGGTGACGGGTAAGATCGTCGCAGGGCAAATCGCGTCCGACAAGCCTGTGAAGGGAGGTTTCATTGAAATTTCGGGAGATCATCTCGATCTTAAAAGCGAACAGCTCTTTGGAGAAAAACTTCTGCTCGATCCGACGGACATTGTGATTAGCACGGGCACCGATTCAGGCGGTTCATGGAGCAGCTGCGGGTTTGTTCCTTCAGCAAATGCAAGCGTCATCAATACGACGACGCTTCAAACTCTTTTAGGTAGCTGCAATGTGACCATCAGCACGGCCTCCGCATTCAACGGTCCACAAGGAGGATCGATCACGGTCTCCAATCCACTGACTTGGAGCGCAGCCACAACCCTTTCTCTTGTTGCAGATGCAGGCATTGCGGTGACGGCTCCCATCACCAACACAGCGAGCAGTGGTTCATTCTCTGCAATCCAGCTGACAGCCAGTGGAAACAATAGCACCGGAGGGGGCTATGCAGGGGTTCTTTTGACATCGAATTTAGTGAGCCAGGCAGGGGATATCGCGGTGAGTGGAATTGGAAGTCCGAGCGGGACATCCAGTCATGGAGTGAACCTTTCCAACGGCCACATCACCGCAGTGGATGGAAATGTGAGCGTCATAGGAGTTGCCAGCGGTGGTCACGGCATTCAGATGGAGATGGGCGCAAGCGTGGCAGCAACAGGGCGTGGGATGCTTAACCTCACAGGGACTACGACCATTAGCGATACTACTTTTGGATGTGGCATTTTAGCGATGGATTCGGGGACGTCGATCACGGCCCAGCAAGGGTCGATCGCCTTAACGGGCTCGACCAGATCTACAGCGACGCTTGGAGCCAGCCTGTATCTCGCAGGAAACGAAAGTTCCGTGACAGTGAGTGGAGCGGGGGCTGTGACTTTAACCGCATCGAACAACAAGCAAATTGTACTTCGTAAAGCCACCATCAGTTCGGCAAGTGGTGCGTTGACCATGAGTGGGAATGTGTTGAATGTGAACCCTTGAAGTTGGAGAGAAGTCATGAATTATAAGCTGTTGATTGCAAGCGTTCTGTTTGGAGTGGCATTTGGAGCCCCTCAAGGATTTCATCTGGTTTCAGGAGATGCGAGCGCTCCCACAAAGGATTCAACAGGTGCCTGGGTCCTCCAAAGCGGAGAGAGAGCGATCCTTCGCTGGGATGACTTTTCGATCGAACACAATGAGAGTTTTTGTTTTCAGCAAAAGAGCTCCAATTCGGCCGTGTTGAATCGAGTATGCGGCGGCGATGAGAGTCGCATCTTAGGGAATTTGTCATCGAATGGGTCTGTCTATCTCCTCAATCCGCAGGGCGTTTTGATCGGTCCAAACGCGCGCATTGAAACTGCAGGGTTTATCGCCTCGACGCTCGATGTTCTCGATGCCGACTTCTTGAAAAATCAAGAATTCCTCTTTTCCGACGGCGGACAAGGGGGCATCACTAATTTTGGCACTGTCCAATGTGCAAGTGGAGACATCGCTCTTTTAGGGCGTCGCGTCCAAAACCACGGCGAGCTTTCTGCAGCTTCTGGATCTGTCGTATTGGGCGTAGGAGCAGAAATCCTCCTACAACCTCAAAAGCTTCCCTTTATCTTGATTCGAACTCCCATTCGAACAAATCTTCATCGAGATGGGGCGTCCATTGAACACACTGGAGCGATCAACGCGCTCCGCGTCGAGCTCCGTTCCGCATCCACCGCCTATGCAAAAGCCATTGAATCCTCTGGCACCATTGAAGCATTGGGAGTGAAGAAAACGGGCGGCGAAGTGTATCTCGTCGCGCAAGTCGGCACGTGCGTAATGAATGGCAAGATCACAGCGGGCCCAGGGACCAAAGGGCGTCCAGCGCAAGGTGGATTCATCGAGGTGTCTGGACCCAAGCTCACTTTGAGCGGATCTTGCTATGCAAAACACGTACTTCTTGATCCAACAGATATCGTTTTGAGCACGAGTGCAGATGGAGGCGGATCATGGGTGAATGACGCCTTTCAACCCTCGGCAGATACCAGCGTCATCAACATCTCGACCCTTCAAGGATTGCTTGCGAGCTCCAATGTCACCATCAGCACAGAGTCGGCCTATGGAGGCGCTCAGGGAGGATCCATCACCGTCTCAAATCCTCTGACGTGGAGCGCTGCCACGACGTTGACTTTGCTCGCTAATTCCTACATCGCGATCAACGCAGCTGTGTCCAACACCTCCTCAAGCAGCCCGTTCACAGCCATGAGTTTTACAGCGCAAGGGAGCAATAACACGGCGGGCGCTTATGCAGGTCTCAGTGTGAACGCAGCGCTGAGCGCCACGAACGGCAATCTCATTTTGAGCGGACAGGGCAGTCCCAATGGCGGCGTCGGTGCACTCATTGCAGCTGCAGTCACGACGACAGGCTCTCTCACGTTCCAAGCTTGTACAGGAGGAGGATCTGGAACCGCAAACCACGGCGTTTCCATCACAGCGCAAGGAACGCTCCAAGCCTCCCAAATTCTCGTCTCTGGAGTGGGCGGCAGCGGCAGTGGCGGTGGCCACTATGGCGTTCAAGTTGCCGGTGCGATTGCTTTAGTCGGATCCAATCCACAGTTGCAGTTTCTCAATTGCTACGGAGGGAGTGGAGGCACACAGAATATCGGTCTTGCAATCAACAACTCGATCCGTCTGAGCACAGGAACCATCGTGCTGAATACCATTCACGGTGGAACGGGAACAGCTAACAATTTCGGCGTTCTCATTGCCGATGGCATTCGCTTAAGCGCGCCCGCGATCAAAGGATACTCTCTTTTTGGAGGAGCAGGCACTGGAGGTAACATCGGTCTTTACATCAACGGCGGAATCCTTGGCGATGTAACCCTTGCGAATCAGACCCTCTTTCTTTCAGCGTACAGCTCAGGGATCGGGAGCAATGAAAGTGGAATCAAAATCGATCGACCCACATCCAATGTGGGAACGGTTGAGTGTGGAGATGGAGGCTCGATCTCTCTTTATGGTTATGGCAGCTCAGGTGCTGCGCCTGAAAGCCCATCTGCATTCGCCCCTTTAGGTGGAGGCAATCATGGCGTGCACATTGCAAACGCGGCGTTCAATCTAGGACAGACGTCGAGCGGAGCTCCTGCCCAACTCGTATGTTCTGGAGTTGGAGGCCAAGGAACGAGCAGTTGTCACGGTGTCTTTGTCAATACCACAGCGCCCGCACTCACACTGCCCAATTCCTCCAGCGCCATTTTCTTTTTCTATAGCCAAGGAGGAGTTGCTTCCGGATCAGGCAACCACGGAGTCTGCTTCACAACCAATTTCATCACTTCCAATGGCTCCATCAATTTCGGCTCCATCACAGGAGGTCAAGGAACGAGCAACAATCACGGAATTTACATCGCCTCCACCAGTCAAGTCTACGCCCCTCGCATCATTGCCAATTCGATTTTAAGCGGTCCTGGTAGTGGTGGCGATACAGGGATCCTCGTTTCAGGAGGAACGCTTGGAAGCAATTCCTTACCAACCTACATCAGCCTGAACGCCAATAGCACATCCAGAGGCGCAGGCGGAGTCGGAATCCAAGTGAGTCAAGGAGGCAAAATCCTCGGTGGCACCGGCTCTTCAGCAATGGTCTTAAAAGGTTCTGGCGGATTTGCTGGTTCTTTGAGCCACGGTCTTGTCGTGACAGGAACCAATTCTTCAATTCAAGCAACCAACAGCGGCATTACCCTCGTAGGGAATGCGGATGATGGGCATGGAGTGGAGATTTCCTCAGGAGCTGTCATCACCGCCGCAGTCACTGGAAGTCTCAAACTCACTGGCAATTCAACCAGAGGCGGAAACACAGTCAACCATGGCGTTTTCATCACAGATGCGCCAACTGCCATCACTGCAGAAACCGATTCTCTGTCCATCCAAGGATCCACCACGTCGAGTGCAAACACAGCTGCTGCAATCCTGATCACCAGCAGTACAGATCCAATCCAGATCATTGGAAATCGAGGGGTTACACTCAATGGCTCAAAAATTCTGCTGAATACAACCAAACTCACCGCGGCAAGCGGCCAGGTGAGCGTTCAAGGTGCGACCCTTTCGGTCAACCAATGAGGAGCCAGCCCGCAAAAGTCCTGACCTGAAGAAAAATCGCCCTTTTGAGCCATTTTGCCACTCCACCCTAGGGGCCCTACTCTGCTGGAGTATGTGCCCCTAGGGTGGAGCGAGGCCGCCAAAGGCGGCTGGCAAACTGGCTCAAAATCATCGATTTTTCTTAAGGCCAGGACTTTTGCGGGCTGGCTCTAGCGCGTATTCCTTGTAAAAAAGCTAGTTTCTCTTTATGAGAAGCTTATGGGCTTCAGCAAGTTTCTGCAACGCACCGTCTTGTCCG
>CAYGHT010000065.1:0-8327 GCA_964349755.1 uncultured bacterium | reverse complement strand
GTACCCCTTAACGGAGTACGCGTCCTTAGCAGGGACGTGCCTTCGGCCACTCAGCCATCTTTCCGCAAACAAAAGAACGAACTAGCGAATTCTATGAGATTGCTGTCCTTTAGAGCAAGGCGTTCGAGTAAAGCCGCTTTACATGAACAGTATGTTTTTTACCGCTAAAGCGGTAAAAAACAGCCGTTTTCAGCCAATTTGCCAAAAAAGAGGTGGTTTTTGGCTATATTTACTGTTATAACGGGAATTTATGACACAATTGAGCGCTCGCATTGGCCGCATGGTCCGGTTTCATCGCAAGAAAGCGCAGCTCACGCAGCTGAGACTTGCCAATCTCGCTGAAGTGGGAAAGACGGCCGTGTTTGATATCGAGAAAGGCAAAGCCACCGTGCGTCTTTCGACGCTGCTCGCTGTGCTCCATGTGCTCAATATTCAGATGGAGTTTCGAGGTCCTTTAATGCACCGATTCAAGGAGCTAGATGAAACGAGCTAGAGTGTTTGTCGACGACGATCTCGCGGGTTACTTGATCGAGTGGGAACAAGGCAAGAGGTATGAGTTTTCGTACCTCGACACCTATAAAGGGCCGAGCGTCAGTCTCACCATGCCATGCGAGCAAAAGACGTATCGTTTTGAACGATTTCCTCCATTTTTTGAGGGACTATTGCCCGAAGGGATCATGCTCGAACTGCTTTGCCGCAAAGTCAAGATCGACGCGCGCGATTTCTTTGAGCAACTGATGTGGGTCGGTCGAGGAGTGATCGGGAATGTCACGGTGGAGCGCGATGCATGAAACGGTGTCCCATTACGTACAAGCCTTGCAGCGGCAAATACTCAGCAGAAGGTCTACACCTTCTTTCGCCAAACTTGGAAACTCTAGCTGATTTTCCCTATAAGCCTCCTGAGCAGTTGGAGCTGCTTCTTGGCTATTCCAATCAGTTTTCCTTTTCGGGAGTGCAGCCCAAGCTCAATGCCAAACTCGATGTCAGTCAAGGTGCGTTCGTTCCCGTATCGCGAGGTGGCGCGTTCATCCTCAAGTTGCCGCGCACCGATTTGCCTCATCTTCCCGAAAACGAAGACCTCACGATGCGCCTTGGAGCTGCCGCAGGTCTCGATGTTCCGCTTCACGGCCTGGTTCACGCGGGCAAACAGCAGTTCGTTTATTTCATCAAGCGCTTCGATCAGCGCGCGTTGAAGCAGAAGCTCGGAGTGGAGGATTTCGGTCAGCTTGCAGGTCTTGACAAGGAATCGAAGTACGATTTCAGCATGGAAAAAGCAGCAGCAGTCATTGAGCAATTTTGCACATTTCCTTTAGTGGACAAAGAGAAGCTCTGGCACCTCACGCTCTTCAGTTTCCTGGTTGGGAACGAAGACATGCACGCCAAGAATTTCTCAGTTGTGCGCGAGGGCGACACCATCAAGCTGTCGCCTGCTTATGATTTGGTGTGTTCCACGATCGAGATCCAAACACGCGAAGAGCTGGCCTTGCCACTCCACGGCAAGAAATCCAATCTCCAACGCAAGGATTTTGTCGATTACTTCGGCAAAGAACGGCTCAAGCTTCCCGATCACTCAATTTCAGCAATCTTGCAGCGGCTCGAGGTGTCGATCCCGCAGTGGCGCGAGCTGATTGGAATTTCTTTCCTTGCCGAGGAGAAAAAGGAACGGTACCTCGCGCTCATTGAAAAAAGAGCGGCGCGCATTTTCTAGTAAAGCGACATGCTAATTGTTACAGTAGTGATCCTTAACCAGAGAGAGCGATGAAAACGAAACTCGTCAAACGCTATGTTTATCATGGCCTTGGCTTTCCTATCGTGCTTCTGAACGTTCCTTTTGTTCAAGCAAGGGGTGTGTGGGCTCCTGCCATTCGCTACCAGGCGCTTCAAAAACAAGTTCTTTTAGCGCTTAGCCATAAACCAGTGCCGCTGACTGGGAACGAAGTTTATTTCATTCGTCTTTATTTTGAGATGACACTCGATCAATTCGCTGTGCAGTTTGGTCTTACGCATCCTGCTGTGTTAAATTGGGAAAAAGCGCAGAACAAAGGCGCTAAGATCAGTCCGACTACCGAATTGTGCATTCGTCTATGGATTCTAGAGCAGCTCAAAATTGGCGACCATGCCTTTAGGGACCATCAGAATTAAGTTGGGCCGTTTAGCGGCTATCATAGCGGTCCATCTTTGAACGATCGTTCCTCGGCCATATTGATGCAATATGGCTCTCGTCGCGATCGTCCAAACCTGGACCACTCTGAAGCCGCTAAATGGCCCAACTTAATTCTGACGGTCCCTTAGGCATGCGTTTCGCGAATTCAATATTCAGCAAATTGTCAAAGAGCAAAAGGCACCCCTTAAACTCCAAAAGCCTCTGCAATTCCTCAGTGCGATGTTCGCTAAAAAGCTGCCTTCGTTGCGAGCTTGACTACTTTCTTGCGCTGACTTCGCAGAGCAAACCTTTGCTTAAAAAAAAGTTTTTCGCTAAAAGAGTTTTTGGATGACCTAGCCCCAAGGATTTAACATGCGAAAAGCGATTTACTTACTCCTCATATTGGCTCTTGGTGGCGGAGGTGTCTGGTCTTGGGTGTATTTACCTGGATTTCGGGCGAAAGTGGAAACGGCGCTCAGTTCTGCGACATTTCAGACGCTGGAGGTGCGCTATTCTGCAGAAGCCATCATGGAAGCGCACCGCAAAGAACTGCTCAAAGATGCGGAGCATGTCTTTTTGGAGCCCGTCTTGAAGTTCGTTCCTTATTTGCTGATGGAAGTGAAGTACAATCGCTCCTATGACAAAACGGGCGAGGGTGTGATTCTTTGGGGGCTGGTCGATGGCGAGATGGTGATCAATACGAGCAATTGGGAAAAAACCCATGGCTTTACGGATTGCCTTTCTTCCAATGCCACTCGCCAAGAATTTAAGGTCATCAATGCGCTCGCGTCAAAGGGAGGTTCATGGGATCGAGAGGGTTTATCCAAATTCCTCAACATCGAAAACCACGTCCTCGATAGCTGGATCGAAAGCTGCCGCAATAAGAGCTTGATCGTCCAAAATGGCAACCACTATCGCTTGCATTTGCAAAATCCACGTCTGCAGGTGGTTCCTGAAACGCGTCTTGAACAATGGCTTGTGACTAAACCGACCAAGCATGCGCAGCGCGTTAAAAAGCGTTATCGGTCTACCCAAATCGAGATGATTGCCCGCGCAGCGTTTGGCAATGACTTCGCCATCCGCAAGAGCACCGAAATCTTCTTACCTGTGTACAACATCACAGTCCAAAACCCAGACGGCTCTCAGATGACGTCGTATTGGAACGCGCTGAACGGCAAGCGAATCGCGCAGCCGTTTGATATGGATTAGGTTTTCTCGTTGGATTTAGCAAGGTGTGCTTCCATGCGCGCCTCACGCTCCTTACGCTTCTCTGTCTCTTTCCGATTGCGTTCGTTTCTTTCATTCATTTCGTCGGCCAGTTTTTGCAGGTCAATCGGCAAGGTGGTGTTGCGCGCTTGAGCGATCCTGGAAAGTGTCTCATGGAGCGATTGGCTGAATGCCTTACTCTTAGTCCAAGCGAAAGTTAGAAGCACTTGGTCTAAGCGCATCTTCTTTTTATCGATCGCTGCATTCATTAGAAGCTCGAGTTTGGCTGCTAGGCGCGCTCGGTGGAGAAACACTGCGTTGTTGTTATTCTTGTACCCTATTGAGTCAATCAAAAATGTGTTATCGCTCAACGGTCTTGACAATGCACTCAATGCGAAGCTTACCGCTCGCATTTCTTGCACGAGAACACTTAAGGGAACGGTTTCTAACGACTGTTGCTCAAGAAGGTGTGCGAGAATCACAAGGGTTTCTGGTGTATTAAGCATTGTAGAGCATAGTTCGGGAATTATCTCTACAACCTCGTTCGGCTGGACCTTCTCAACGCTGTTGGTAACTTCCTCAAGAGAGGGCTGTTCGTCCAACTCAAAGTAGTGTTGATATTGCTGAATGTACGCGGTCGGCGTAGGCGCGGTTGTCGTAGTGCGTGTCAAGCGTCGTGGCATGTCGATTCTGGGCAAAGGATTAGCGCTTTGTGAATCTGGATTGCTTAAGAGAGTGATCTGGTGTGCGTTCGCAAGCGCATTGAGCCATTTGTTTGCTGCATCGCCGTCTCGTTCATGGTGAGTGGAAACGTCCCATAATAGAAGCGAGAGCAGCGCTTGCTTTGCTTCCATTTTGTTGTTGCTTGCAGTCTCAATCAACGCAGTGATGTTTGTTTGCAGTGCATGTTCGGTGCGCGATGTGCGCATTGCACGTGCAATCTCTCGGAACACCACGTCATTCGGCTTCCACCGCCGATACAACACGCCTTCAACCGCCGCTGCAACTACGAGCACACTCCCCACAGCCACTGCCTTGTAGGGAAACACAACTCCCGCTACGACTGCCGCTCCGATCCATCCGAGCACATAGAGTTTGCGAGTGCTCACATACTCAGAGATTTTGGCTGCTGTTTTGAGTACGGAGGGGGGAAGTTTTGCCTTGATCCAGACAGCTGCTAGATTTACGCGTTCGGACATGGTGATGGGTGTTGCTGGCATAAATGCTCCTCTAGAAGAGCCAGAGATTATAGCGCACCTTCCCCCAAAACATCCAAGAAAAAAAAGATTGCTACTCTTTCATGGAGAGCAAGAACTCGGCGTTGCTAGAGGTTTTCTTCAGGCGCGCGGTCAACAGGTTCATGGCGTCGACGGGCGTCAGGTCTGCAAGGCCTTGGCGCAGCAAGTAAATTTTTTCTAGCTCGCCGGGGTGGTAGAGGAGCTCTTCTTTTCGGGTGCCGGACTTGATTAGATCGATGGCTGGGAAAATTCTGCGGTCGGCGAGTCTGCGGTCGAGCACGAGCTCCATGTTGCCGGTGCCTTTGAATTCTTCGAAGATGACCTCGTCCATGCGCGAGCCGGTGTCGATGAGGGCGGTTGCGATGATGGTGAGCGATCCCCCTTGCTCGACGTTTCTAGCGGCTCCAAAGAAGCGTTTGGGTTTGTGGAGCGCGTTGGCGTCGACGCCGCCGGTGAGGATTTTGCCTGAGTGGGGTTGTACGGTGTTATAGGCTCTGGCGAGGCGGGTGAGGTTGTCGAGCAAAATGACGACGTCGTAGCCGCACTCGACGTGTCTACGGGCTTTTTCGATGGCCATGTCGGCGATTTGAACGTGGCGCTCAGGGGGTTCGTCGAAGGTGGAGGCGATGACTTCGCCTTTGACGGTGCGAATCATGTCGGTGACTTCCTCGGGGCGCTCGTCGATGAGGAGGACCATGAGGACGACTTCGGGATTATTGGTCTCGATGGCGTTGGCGACGTTTTGGAGGAGGACTGTTTTGCCGGACTTTGGAGGTGCTACGATCAGACCCCGTTGGCCCTTCCCGATGGGCGAGGCGAGATCGAGCACGCGCGTGGTGAGTCTCTCGCGGGTTGTCTCCATGACGAGTCGTTTGCTCGGATAGAGAGGAGTGAGGTTTTCAAAGAGGACCCGGTCGCGGATTTGTTCGTAGGTTTTGTTGTTGATTTTATCGACTTTTGCGAGGGCAAAGTATTTTTCTTTGTCTTTAGGTGCGCGGATGGCGCCGTAGACTGTGTCGCCTTTGCGGAGCTCAAATCGGCGGACCTGTGCGGGAGAGACGTAGATGTCTTCTGCAGAGGGGAGAAAGTTGTAATTGGGCGAGCGGAGAAATCCAAATCCATCGGGAAGTGTCTCGAGGACTCCTTCTCCGACGATCACTTCACCGGGGCGGTCCGATAAGCATTTGGCCACTTCGAAAACGACACCCGATTTGGTGAGCGAAGCGGTGTGTTTGAGTCCGAGCCCTCTGGCAAAGTTTTGCAGTTGGTCGATGCCCATTCGTTGGAGATCGGCGATTTTCGTGATGTTTTCTGGAGGGGCGATCTGCTGCGTAGGAGGCTCAATGGGGGACTCTTGATTCATGGGATGGTATTTACTCCAAGATGAGGATGTCGTGAAGCTGAGCGACTTGGTGCTTTAGCTCCTCGAGCGATCCGTTGTTGTGAATGGTGTAGGTGGCGTTTGCCGATTTTGTTTGGGGAGAGAGTTGCCGGTGCATCCGTTGTTCATAGTCCTGCAGAGTGTGACCTCCAGCTACAAAACGGCGCTTCGCCACAGTCTCGTTTGCGAGAACGGCGATCACCGCATCGTAATTGGATTCAGCATGAATTTCAAATAACAGAGGAATTTCCACAATAAATAGAGTGTATTGGTCCGTTTGGCAAGCGGCTTTGTAGAGCTTCTCAATCTCCTGAAATACGGCCGGGTGCACAAGCGCCTCAAGGGCGCTGAGAAGTTTTGGGTCCTTAAATACTTTGGCCGCTACGCGGGAACGGTCGATTTGGCCATTGATCGCAATGTCAGCGCCAAGCGCTTGGATCACCTTAAGGTTTAGCGTAGTGTTCAGAAGCTCGTGGACAATTGCATCGGCGCTCACTATGCAAGCACCTCGCTCTTTGAAGAGCTGGCAAACAGTCGACTTGCCGCTGGCGGTTCCGCCGGTCACTGCGATTTTCTTCAAAACTAACATTCAGCCCAATTTTTGCCAACGCCGATGTGCACTTCGATGGGTACGCGGAGCTGCAGGACTCCCTCCATCTTCTCTTTGACCAAGGCTTGGATCGCCTTGCTTTCCTCTTCGGGCCCTTCAAAAATAAGCTCGTCGTGGATTTGGAGGATCATCTGGCTTTTGAAGTGGGATTGAGCCATGGCTCGGTCGATGGCGATCATGGCCATTTTGATGAGATCCGCAGCGGTTCCCTGCAGGGGCGTATTCACAGCGAGCCGTTCGGCGGCGGCGCGAATGGAGGGGTTTTTGTTATTGATCTCCGGGATGGGACGCTTCCTTCCGATCAATGTCGTGGTAAAACCGGTGCGTCGCACCTGTTCTTTGCACTCCTCGAAGTAGTCGGAGACGCGGGGGTAGCGCTCGAAGTATTTTTTGATGAAGCTCTCCGCTTGGCTCAATGAAATTCCGAGCTGTTTCGACAATGCAAAGGGCCCTTGGCCATAGAGGACGCCGAAGTTCACGGTCTTGGCTTGCGAGCGCATTTCTCCTGTGATTGCTGAAGCGCTTAACCCGAATAAAAGCGAGGCCGTATGCGTGTGGACGTCGATGCCGTGTTTGAATGCGCGGGTGAGCTCCGGATCTTCGCTAAAATGGGCGAGCAGTCGGAGTTCGATCTGGGAGTAGTCTGCGCCGACGAAACACGTCCCAGCGCCCTCTGGCTTGAAGCAGCCCCGAATCTTCAGCCCTTCGGGTGAGCGGATGGGGATGTTTTGCAAATTGGGATCTTGGCAAGAGAGCCTGCCCGTCGCAGCGACCGACTGGTTGAAGGTGCAGTGGATTCGCCCCGTTTTGGGATGAATTGCTTCAGCCAGCGCCTCGATGTACGTGGAGCGGAGTTTTTCTAACGTCCTAAATTCAAGAATTTCCTTAACGACCGCATGCTCGTCTGCGAGCTCTTCGAGCACATCGGCGCTCGTGGCAAATTCGCTCTTTTTTTTGCGCGGGGGCGTTAGTCCCAGCGTCTGATAGAGCACTTCGCTCAATTGCTTGGGCGAATTGAGATTGAATTCGCGCCCTACCGCTTGGTAGATGTTCGTTTGGAGGGCGCCGATTTTGCGGCGCACGAGGCGGCCAATTTCGTGGAGTTCATTGGTGTCGAGATAGATGCCAGTTCTCTCCATGCGTCCCAAAATGGGAAGAAGCGGTAGCTCCACATCGTGCAGCAGCGATTTGAGCCCAGAGCGGGCAAGCTCGCCTGTGAAGCGCTCTTTGAGCTGGCAGGTGTAGTCGACATCTTCGCAGCAATATTCCGAGACAGCTTCGATCGGCGCTTCGCGCATGGTCTTTTGTTGCTTGCCCTTGCCGATGAGCGTCTCAATGGGGATCTTCGCGTGTCTAAAATTTTCCAGCGCGAGCGCGTCGAGATTGTGCAGGCGTGTTTCGGGGTGCAACAGATACGAGGCGAGCATGGTGTCAAACGAGATGTGTTTGAGCTCAATGCCGTTCGCTTTGAGAATGTGCCAATCGTACTTGAGGTTGTGGCCGTAGACGGCCACTTGGCTCTTTGAGAAGAGCGCACGGAGCCGTTCAACGACTGCGTTCTTGCCGAGCTTGCCATTGCACGGCACATACCACGCCGCGCTTGGGGTTACGCCAAATCCGATGCCGACGAGCTCTGCGAGCATGGGATGAACAGACGTGGTCTCCGTGTCGATGGCGATTTCTTTTTGCTGGGACAGTAAGTCGAAGAGCGTCGCAAGAGCCGCCTCGTCATCCACGAGTGTGTAGTGA
>CAYGHT010000064.1:0-8379 GCA_964349755.1 uncultured bacterium | reverse complement strand
GTATATTACACCTTTCCCAAAACAATCAACCAGGGAGTTTCTCTTTTTATGAAAAATGCCTTCCACCTCCTCCAACCTTGGGTAGGAGAAATTCTCCTTTCGATTAAAAAAGACATTAAAGTCGATTACTTGCCGGGCTCGCCCAAGTTGTACCGAACGCATTTCGGCAATCGCCCGTTGAATCGAGTGACGTTTGAAGAGATTCAGCAGGCCTTCATCAAGGAATTGCTTGAAGGCAATGAGGAAATGGCCGAGTGGGTTGTGAACCGCTGGGTATTTCAGCACGGTGAGTTATACAATTGTTTTGCAGAGCGGCTCGTTCAGATCGATCCCGACTTCGGCGCGTTGAAGGAGCTGAGCGAAGAGCAAAGCAGGCGAGTTCTCGAGGGTCTGAGCGAACGATTCGGGGATCGAGCAATCTACATTTTCTCCGTACTCAATCAAGTGGTGTTTCCGGAGCGGGTGTTCGAGCGTCTCCGCGCCGCCGCAGAGCGGCAGACGGAGGAGTTGAGTGCCGCACTCCAAAATACGGCAGAAGAGCGCGAAATCGCCAAGCTCGTAGAGCGCCACCAGCGAGAACTGTCCCGCATGAGCGAGAAGTGCGAGCAAAAGCTATCCGGTGTGCTCAAGAAATACACGACGGATGTGAACGCGCTCAAGGGCCAAATACGGGCGCTGCAGCATCAACTCTTGGGCAAGACGTGAGCGAGGCGAACACAGACACCGCGTTCATGCGCGAGGCGCTTAAAGAGGCGAAAAAGGCGTTGGCTCAAGACGAGGTGCCGGTGGGCGCAGTGCTCGTCCACGCGGGCAAGATCATCGCTCGAGGCCACAATCAGGTCGAACTGCTCCACGATGCCACAGCGCACGCCGAGATGCTCTGCCTGACCGCAGGCGCGTCGGTGCTCGAAAACTGGCGTCTGACCGATGCGACGCTCTATTGCACACTGGAGCCCTGCTGCATGTGCGCAGGGGCCATGCTCTCGTCTCGACTCACTCGCCTGGTGTGGGGAGCTCCCGACATCCGTTTAGGGGCCAATGGGAGCTGGATCGATGTGTTTGCAAAGAAACACCCGATGCACGAGCTCCAGATCACAAGTGGCGTGTTGCAAGAGGAGTCGGCTCTGTTACTTCGGGAATTTTTTCAAACGACGAGGAGCAAAAAAGCATGCCGTCTCAACCTGACGCCCTAAAATTGCTCGAGCAGCTCATCGAGGGGCAAAAGAAGCGGCTCTTGATGGACGCGCGGCGGATTGTGCCCCATGTGACCCCCGACGACTTGCTTCAGCCATGCGATTTCCCCGAGCTGGAGCTCCACCCCCATTTCCGGTACGAGGAGGGGATTCTCGATGGCTTTCAACAGGTTCGAGCGGCTCTGATGGCGTTAGCCTCTATTGACAAATAAATGTTTTCTTGATAAAATCAGGGAACAGACAAATGCGAGGCAGCCATGGCAGATGACATTTTTTCCGTTCCACCCGTTCCACCCACGTATGGAAGCGGGGCGCCTGGCGCTCCTGGCGCAGAAGGTCCTGAGCTTTCAGGGTATATCGACGCGATGTACGCGCTGTTTAAAGATGGGAGCTTTTTCTCAGGAACTCTCAGTGCTGCAGATGAAAAACTCGCAGCGGGGCTTTTTAGCGTTCTTGTCACGCAGACAAACTTTCTTGCCGATTTGAAAGCGGGAGCGCAAGGCGGCTCCTTTCTCGATCAAAATCTTCTCAATGCCCTCAATCAGACAAGCGCCACGTATCCGAAATCGATTTTGCAGCTTTGCCAGGTAAATCCGCCAACGGATCCTCAAGGGTTCATCGATGAACTCTCTCAATCTGGCGGCGTGCTCAGCTGCATCAATAGCTATCACGCAAGTGATGTGAACTACATCAGTCCTCTTTCGTTTGCGGACCAAGAAATGATCAAAAATGCGTTTTCTTCCATTGAGGATTCTCTGAGCTACATCAATCAATGTTTAAGTCAAAATCCGCCTAATTTTACGGGTGCACAACAATACGCGAAGGTTTTCGGTGAGTACATCTTGCAGTTGAATTCGGTCACCAGTGGGTATCCAAACGACGGGTTTTGTTGCTTGATTCACACCCTTTTAGACGGTTACTATGGCGACAACCAGAAATCGTTCCTCGATCTTGGAACGGAGTTTGTAAATGGGGACTTTTCCCAGCTTTCAGCAGGCGGTGCGTTTTACTCGCTTTATCAAGACAATGTGCTGGGAGACTTGCAAAACTTCTTCACCTATTGTGAAAAGTGGGGTTTTCCTGGTGACTCTTCTTTGCAATAGAGCCAAAAGCACTTAAATGGGTCTGCTTTGAGGTCGATGTACGTTTGTAGAGAGCCGGAGCGGATCGAGTTAAATAGCGGGCTCATTAATTGTTCGTATTCTCCCATCGTTCGATAGGTCGCGTAATAGGTGTCGTCGCGCTTTCTTCGCGTTGCGGCGCACGATTCTAGAAAAAACAGATGCCCACCCGGTTTTAGCCAGCGGTGGAGTTTGCGAGCCATGGAGGCGAGCTCTTCGTCTTCGAGGTACATGAGTAAACTCCCTGAAAACACAAAGTCGAATGTGGCTTCTTTGAATTCGATATCGGACGCATGAGCTGCGAGATATCCGATGTTGGTGAAGTGTGCATGGCGCTTGCGGTTTTCTGCGATGAAATGGGGCATCAGGTCGACGGCGGTGACTTTGGCCGCTGTGCGGGCAAATTCTCCTGTAAATCGCCCAACGCCTGAGGCTAAATCCAGCACATGGAACCCGTCGCAAGGAGGAAGGTGGCTGAGGATTTCGCGGGTGATCGCATCAATGTCTTCCGATTCATGCAGCAGAAGCATGGTGGGGATTGTCGCGGGGCACTTTGCCCAAAAGTCGAATACTTGATTGCGCCCCATGAAAGACTTGAGTTTCCCAAATTTTTGGTTTGACAGGGCTGTTCTCTGGGAAATCTGCTGCGTTGCCTTGGCTTCGACAACCCGCAAGGGGTTGCCTGCATCGGGTGCCCGCCTGCGGCGGCGCCTTGCATATTTCCCAGATAACAGCCCTGTCAAACCAAAAATCTGGGAAATTCAAGTCAAAGACTTTTTCTTACCACAAACTCTTGTTTTTTTTTCTATACTTCATTACGTTTGTTGGGAAATTGGAGTTTTCCCATGAAAAAAAATACTCACCCCCCCTATCAAGAAGTCTTGTTCGTCGATTCCTCGACGGGCGCTCAATATCTCATTGGGAGCACATTGCAACCAAAAGAGAAGGCGACGTATCAGGGCAAAGAATATCCTCAAATCCGCGTTCCCATTTCCTCTTCTTCACACCCGTTCTTCACGAAAGCAAATCAGATGCTCGATAGCGAAGGTCGAGTCGATAAGTTTACGAAGAAGTATCAGCGTCAAGGCGAGCAGGAAAAGAAGAGACAGGAACAAGAAGAGATGGCTCTGAAACAAAAGACCAAAGCGACCAAGTCTAAGAAGAAATAATGCGAGAGAAGCTCCAGCAGCTTTTGCGCAAGCTCCAGGCGATTGAAGACGAGCTGGGCCAGCCGGAGACTGTGCTGGATCAGAAGCGCTATCGCGAGCTTACGCAAGAGCATGCCCACTTGTCGCAGCTGAAAGAGGCTTGGGATAAGACGCAGGCGCTCGAAAAGCAGATCGACGAAAATAAGGCGCTTTTCGCCTCCGAGCGCGATCCGGAGATGCTTCAGCTCCTTCGCGAGGAGATTGCCCATCTGGAGGCTGAGCTGCCGAGCGCAGAGAAAGTCGTCGAGACGCTCCTCGTTCCTCCAGATCCGCGCGATAGCCGCACGATCATCATGGAGCTCCGGGCGGGAACTGGGGGAGACGAGGCGGCTCTTTTTGTGGGCGATTGTGTCCGGATGTATCGCAACTACGCCACGAGCAAAGGCTGGAAGGTCGATGTGCTCTCTTCTGCGCCCTCTGAGATTGGGGGATTTAAAGAGTACGTGATGTCGATTGGGGGGCCGAATGTATTTCGCTTGCTCCAGCACGAGGCGGGGACCCACCGCGTGCAGCGCGTGCCCGACACCGAAACGCAAGGGCGTGTGCACACCTCGGCCATCACGGTGGCGGTTCTTCTTGAACCCACTGCGGAAGACGACATCCGGATCGACGAAAAAGATCTGAAAATCGATACCTACCGCTCCTCAGGAGCCGGGGGTCAGCACGTCAATACGACCGACTCGGCCGTGCGCATCACCCACCTTCCGACTGGCACGGTGGTCGCATGCCAAGACGAGCGGAGCCAGCATAAAAACAAAGACAAGGCCATGCGCCTATTGAAGGCGCGCATTGGCGAAGAGATGCGCCGCAAGGCGGCTGCAGAGATGTCTGCTGTGCGCTCGGAGCAGGTGGGCAGTGGCGATCGCTCGGAGAGGATCCGCACCTACAATTTCCCTCAAAATCGACTCACGGATCACCGGATCGATGTGACGCTCTATAAGCTCGATCGGATCATCGACGGCGATCTCGACGACATCACCGTGCCCCTTGTGAATTATTTCTACCAGCAGAAGCTCCAGTCATGAAGACGATTGCCGAGGTCCTGAAACTCTCGAGCGGGTTTTTATCTGAGCGCGGCTTGGAGCGGGCGCGACGCTGTGCAGAAGAGCTCCTTGGGAGTGTGGTGGGCCTTAAGAGGCTCGAGCTCTACATGCAGTTTGACCGACCTGTGCTCGAACGTGAGCTTGTGGCTCTTCGTTCGTTGCTGAAGCGCGCTGCAACCCAAGAGCCGTTGGAGTACATTCTCGGGAGTGTCGAATTCGCAGGATGCACCATCGCTCTTGCCCCAAGCGTGTTGATTCCCCGTCCGGAGACCGAAATTTTGGTCTCTTTAGTCGTCAAAAAGCTAGAGGGTAAATCGCTTGAAGGAAAGGTTCTTTGGGATGTTTGCTCAGGCTCTGGATGCATCGGCATTGCGCTGAAAAAAGCATTTCCGGCGCTCCGCGTGGTGCTTTCCGACTGTTCTCCTGACGCCCTTCGGCTGGCCGAGCAAAACGCGAAAACCAACGGAGTGGCAGTTGAATTCGAGATGGGCGATTTACTGGAGCGCTTCCATGGCGCGTCCGCAGACATCGTCGTCTGCAACCCTCCCTACCTCTCGACAAACGAATATTTGAATGCGCAGCATTCTGTCCGAGCGTTTGAGCCAAAGCTGGCGCTTGTCGGCGGCGAAAAGGGAACCGAATTTTACGAGCGGCTCGCGCGCGAGCTTCCTGGATGTCTGCGCACCCCTGCGTTGGTCGCGCTTGAAATTGGATGGAACCAGGGCGCTGCAGTTCAAGCAATTTTTGAACCCTTTGCGGGAGCTATACCTCGAGCGGTCACAAATTGCGCTTTTGAAGGGGATTCCAGTGACCCAGCTGCAAAGGATCGGGGCGAGGTTGATATTTCTAATATCACGCCTCGCCCCGATCCTTCGCAGATGGGCCACTGCAACCCCTTCAAAAGCGCAATTTGTGACCGCTCGAGGTATACAAAACGGCTCGAGAAAGACTGGGCAGGCAAAGATCGTTTCTTTTTCCTTGAAATCGAATAATTTTCTCGAGTAGAATGCCCTCCCATATGTTTGATGCGCTCACCCAAAAACTTCAGCAGCTCTTTAGTGGTCTTAAAGGTTCCAAGACCCTCACCGAGGAGAATGTCTCCGACGCGGTGCGTCAGGTGCGGCTTGCGCTGCTCGACGCCGACGTCAATTTTTCAGTGGCGAGCGCGTTTGTCAAGCGTGTGAAGGAAAAAGCGCTGGGCGAAACCGTTTTGAAATCGGTCAATCCCACTCAGCAGTTCATCCAGCTCGTGCACGAAGAACTCACGATGCTTATGGGAAGCGAGGAGGCGCCGCTCGATCTTCGCGGCAAACCGGTGGTCATCATGCTTTGCGGCTTGCAGGGCTCGGGAAAAACTACGAGCACCGCGAAGTTGGCCAGTTACATCCGGCGCACCGAACCGAACAAGCGAGTGCTGATGGCAGCGTGCGATCTCCAACGGCCTGCAGCGGTCGAACAGCTCAAGAAATTGGGCTCGGAGGTGGGTGTTGAGGTCATCGCCATTGAGGGCGAGCGGGATCCGCAACGTGTGGCTAAATTAGCCCTTTCCCAAGCGACGAAAGAGGGCTACGACGTGCTGCTCATCGACACAGCGGGACGTCTCCATCTCGACGACGCGCTGATGCTTGAGCTTGAGGCTCTGAAAACGCTCCTTCAGCCCAAAGAGATTTTGTTTGTTGCGAATGCAGCGACGGGGCAAGAGGCTCCGAAAATCGCGGCTGAGTTCAACGCCCGCGTCGAAATCACCGGCACAATTTTGACGATGCTCGATTCCAACGCGCGGGCTGGGTCTGCAATTTCCATTCGGGAAGTGACTCAAAAACCGTTGAAATTTGAAGGGATCGGCGAAAAACTGGCCGATCTACAGCTTTTCAATCCACGTTCCATGGCCGACCGAATTTTGGGGATGGGCGATGTGATCAATCTCGTGAAAAAGGCGAAAGAGGCGATCACTGAAGAGGAGAGCGCCGAGCTGGAGAAAAAGCTAAGAAAAGCATCGTTTACTTACCAGGATTATCTCAAGCAAATGGGCCGTGTCAAAAAGATGGGCTCTTTGAAAGGGCTATTGAAGATGTTGCCCGGCTTTGGAGGTCTGGAAGGACTCGATTTTTCAGACCAAGAATTCAAGCGCCTTGAAGCCGTGATTTTGTCGATGACTCCCGAGGAGCGCGAAGAGCGGGTGGAATTAGAGCACTCTCGCCGCCGTCGGATCGCCATGGGGAGTGGCGTGGCACTCGACGATGTCAATCGGATGGTGAAGAGTTTTAAGCGCGTAAAAGACCTCTTTAAAAACATGCCTGGCATGGGCTCGAAAGGCCAAATGCCAGATTTAAACGAACTCAAACAACAGTGGAAAAGGAATCAACCATGGCGTTAATCATTCGGATGAGACAACAAGGCGCAAATAGCAGACAGCGTTTCCGCGTCGTTGTCACCGACGTCCGCACTCGCAGAGACGGCAAATATGTCGAGAATCTCGGCTGGTACAACCCGTTTGGACAAGAAGGGAAAAACTACGAAATCGACGTGCCTCGCATTGAGCATTGGTTGACTCAAGGCGCGCAAATTTCAGATGTCGTGAAGTCGCTCGTTAAACGGCTTGCTCCTGAAGTGATCAAGAGCATGACTGCGAAAAAACAAGCGCGCAAAGAAAAACTCCGAGCAAAACGGAAAGCCATAGAAAAATGAAAATCGACGTTCTCTCGCTTTTTCCCGAGTATTTCAAGGGCCCGTTTGACGTGAGTATGGTCAAGCGCGCGCGCGAATCGGGAGCGATTGATCTTCGACTCATCGACATTCGGGACTTTGCTGAAGGCAAGCACAAGCGGGTCGATGACCGCCCTTACGGCGGCGGTCCTGGCATGGTGCTTTGCCCGGAGCCTGTAGCAAAAGCGATTCGGAGCGTTCGGACAGAAAAGAGTCGTGTCGTGTACCTCTCTCCGCAAGGATCTGTGCTCAATGCGCGCAAGTGCGAAACGCTCGCAGCCTATGAGCATCTGGTTTTGCTCGCTGGCCATTACGAGGGCGTCGATGAGCGGGTTTTGCAGACTGAAATCGATGAAGAGATCAGCATTGGCGACTATGTTCTCACAAGCGGTTGCGCCGCTGCCATTGTTCTTGTCGATGCGGTCATTCGATTCATTCCCGGAGTGATTGGAAATCCGGATGCTGTGCGCGAAGATTCGTTTGAAAACGGCCTCTTTGACGCCCCACAATTTACCGGTCCGGTTGTCTTTGAAGGACGCGCTGTGCCCGAACTGCTCCGCAGTGGAAACCATGCCAAGATCCGCCAATGGCGGCTTGCAGAAAGCTATCAAAAAACATCCCGAGTTCGACCCGAACTCGTCCACAAAAAGTAAGGAGAAATACCGTGAGCCGCTCACCCATCCTCGAGGAAGTTGAATCCTCTTACATGAAGACAAAAGTGCCTTCGTTCAACGTAGGCGATGTCGTCCGCGTTCAGACGCGCATCATTGAAGGCGAAAAAGAGCGAACGCAGGCATTTTTAGGCACTGTGATCGCGAAAAAAGGCGTTGGCCTCTCCGAGACGTTCACCGTCTATCGCACCGCATACGGTTCGAGCATGGATCGAGTTTTCTTGCTTCACAGTCCTCGCATTGCAGGCATTGAAGTTGTGCGCGCAGGCAAAGTGCGTCGCGCTAAACTTTATTATCTGCGCGGTCGATCTGGCAAAAAATCGAAAATTCGAGAGCTTTTCAACGCCGAGAAAAATGCTGCGCAACTCGAGACAGCTCCAGAGCTGACTGCGCCTGAAGCGACTCCTCCAGCCGAAAGTTAATGTGCCGGAGCCGGT
>CAYGHT010000063.1:0-8454 GCA_964349755.1 uncultured bacterium | reverse complement strand
GGATCGTCGAGATTGCGGCCTATGATTCTGAAAGCGATCGGACGTTTTGTTCCTTTGTGAATCCAGAGTGTCCGATTCCAGCGGAAGTGTCTGCGATCACCCACATCACCGACGACATGGTCAAAGACGCCCCGCTCTTTGGCGAGGTGGCTGCAAAGTTCGTCGAGTTTTGCTCTGGTGACGCGCTTCTCATCGCCCACAACAACGACGCCTTCGATCAGCTTTTCTTGGAGGCGGAATTTGCGCGCGCCCAGCTTCCAATGCCGACCTGGCGCTACCTCGACACGCTCAAGTGGTCTCGCAAATACCGATCTGATTTGCCGCGGCACAATTTACAAACGCTCCGCGAAGCGTATGGAATCGAGGCCAATCAGGCACACCGCGCGCTCGACGATGTGAAGGTTCTCCACCAGATTTTCACGTGCATGATCGATGACTTAACCATTCACCAAGTCCTGGAGCTGCTCACTCAAACGCCTGCGATTCTCCGGATGCCGTTTGGTAAACACGCAGGCAAACCGCTCAGCGAAATCCCTAAAGACTACGCCCGTTGGCTCGCCGACTCTGGAGCGTTTGAGAAGAAAGAAAACAGCACGTTGAAAGAGGGGTTTAAGCAATTGGGGTACATCGCATGAACATTGCCATTGTGGGTTGCGGCTATCTGGGAAGCGAGGTCGCCTCCGTCTGGCGCTCTCGCGGACTATCCGTCACGGCAACGACTCGTACGCCAGAAAAGCTCGCTGCCCTTGCCAAAGTCGCCCAAAAAGGGGTCGTCTTCAAAGGCAACGACGAAATGGAGCTCGCTCCCCTCATTGCGGCCAACGAGTTAATCCTTGTGACGATTGCCGCCGACAGCATCGAACACTACGGCAGCGCCTATCGCGACACTGCCCAAATCTTTCGCCATTTGGCCGTTGAAATGGATCTGCCGCGCCATTTGATTTACACCAGCAGCACCTCCGTCTATGGCGATCATCACGGCCGTTGGGTCGATGAAGAGAGCGATCTGCTCGCCAAGACAGAGCAAGGCAAAATTCTCATCGAAGCCGAAGAGATCTACCAATCGCTTGCCGAGCTAGGCTGGCAAGTGTGCATCCTGCGCCTGGCCGAGTTGTACGGCCCCGCGCGCGAACTCTCCAAGCGGGTCAAAGGATTGCACGGCACCCAACTCCCCAGCGACGGAAGTCAATACACCAACATGATTCACAAAACAGACGCTGCGGCCGCCGTCGATTACGCTCTCAGGCACCATCTCGAAGACGTCTACAACGTCGCAGACGACGACCACCCGACAAGAAAAGAACTCTATGACAAAGTAGCGCACCAATTTCATTTGGCTCCGCCCCAATGGGACCCGCATCTGCCAACTATGAGCAGCGGGAATAAGCGGGTATCGAACCATCGAATCAAAGCAGAGGGGTATGCGTTTCGCTACCCCCATCGAGTAATCGATTAGAGGTAACTATTCAGGTGGGTGGAGAAAGCTTGCAAATTACTGAACCACAGAGCTCACAGAGAAGTCATGAAGCACGATAAAAGCCAAGGAAATGCGTGTTTCTCGCCGCGTTTCGCGGCCTCTGTGTGCTCTGTGAACTCTGTGGTTCAACAATTTGCGCTCAGAGTCACCCACCTGAATAGTTACGATTAGAGTTTGTTATAATCGCGCAGCGTTTGGAGATCGTGCTCGAGCGCCGCGATGTTTTCTGGAGATGGATTATTCACAAATTTTTGGTAATCGGATTCAACGAGCACTTCCTCTTTGTACATGCCGCCCCGCTTGATTTCTTGAACTGCCGACCGGATCAGCGCTAGCTGCTGATCCATAATCGACTTGAGAGCCATTCTCTGATCGGTATCGTCTGCGACCTGATAGCTTTGAAGCGCATTTTCAAACTTGCCCGCACTCTCTTCGAGCGCTTTCTGGTACGTCTTGACGGTGGGCTCTGGAGCCGGTGTCTTCCCTTCGCCGATTTTTGTCATAGCTCTCTTACCTCATGTTTGATGCGCAGGGCATCTTGTTGGATTTTGTGTGACTCAGCAGATGACGGATGCACAAGATAGCGGCGCACGGAGCCGTTCAATGCCTCGACGTCCTGCACCAGCCTCCCTCCAATTGCCTTTGCCTCATGCAACAAACGATCGAGATGCGCCGCCGCACGCGAAGGGTCTTGAGCAAACTGAGTGAAAAAAGAGGTGATTTCCCGATCGAGCGCGCCATAGAGCTGCCGATTGTGAGCGATCCAGTCCATGAACAGCATCATACAAAGCGGGGAGTTTGTGGCAAGATTTCCTCAAAGCAGATATGCTCCCTCCTATATGGCAAAACCACTTCCCATTGGAATTAGCGATTTCAAGAAATTAATCGACGGCGGTTATGCCTATGTCGATAAAACGCTCTTCATTCAAGAGATTCTCGAGAAAGGGACCCATGTCGCACTCATTGCGCGTCCCCGCCGCTTCGGCAAGACCCTGAATCTTTCGATGCTGCGCTTCTTCTTTGAAAAGGGACGGGAAGACACAAGCTATTTGTTCAAAGGACTGAAGATTTGGCAAAATGAGAAGGCGAGAGCCTTACAAGGACAATTCCCAGTCGTTTTGATCTCACTCAAAGACGTGAAACACGCCTCTTGGGAGGAAACCTTTAACGCGTTGAGCAAACTCATTGCAAAAGAGTTTGAGCGCCACAGTTACCTAAACCAGAACTTCTTGAGTACAAGAGAACAAGCGCTTTATCAGCAGATCCTTTCCGAAAAAGGAGATAAGACTTTGATTGAACAAAGTCTACTTTTACTCACCGAATGGCTGCACCGGTATCACAAAAAACAGGTGATTTTGCTGATCGATGAGTATGACACTCCAGCTCACGCCGCGTACATTGGGAAATACTACAACACATTCATCGACTTCACTCGCAATTGGCTGTCTGCCGGCCTGAAAGACAATTCCCATCTAGAACGAGGCGTTCTGACGGGAATCTTGCGCATTGCCAAAGAGAGCATTTTTTCGGGGCTCAACAACATCATCACGTTTACGATTCTCAACGAAGAATTCCGGGATAAGTTTGGCCTCTTGGAGTCCGAAGTCAAAGAGCTCTTAACCCAGTGCGGCCTTTCCCATCAACTGAGCTCAATCAGTCAATGGTACGATGGGTACCGCATCGGATCTTGCAGCGGAATCCACAACCCTTGGTCTGTGTTAAACTGCATTGCCAAAAACGGCACTCTCTCTCCTTATTGGGTCAATACAAGCGACAATGCCTTAATGAAACACCTCATTGCAAAAGGGACAGACGATCTGAAAGCAGACATTGAGGAACTACTTCGAGGGGGCATCGTAGAAAAAACGATCGAGGAAGGGATTGTATTTCCGAATCTCGAGCAAAGCCCTACAGCTGTCTGGTCCTTGCTCCTCTTCAGCGGCTATTTGACGATCGATGAGCGCCCCACCTATGGCATTCCTTGCCGCTTGCGAATCCCCAACATCGAGGTGAGCGAGCTCTATAAAACCATGGTTATCGATTGGTTTAAAACCAGCATCCATGAACGCAAATACCGGCTGCTCTTGAGCAGCTTGACCAGCGGCGATATCGACACGTTCTCTCAGCTATTCAGGGAATTCATGATTTCGTCGGTGAGCGTGTTTGACGTATCTTCCGAAGAGCCCGAGAAAATTTATCACGCCTTCATTTTAGGAATGCTGATCGGACTCAAAGACCAATATGAAGTGAAGTCAAATCGCGAAAGCGGCCTTGGCCGATACGATGTCTGTCTCATTCCAAAGAAAACAAGCGATCTGGGCATCATCATGGAATTCAAGAAGGTCGGAAGGTTTGAGAAAATCGATTTAGAACAAGCCGTCGCGTCTGCGCTCAAGCAAATCGAAGACAGACAATACGCCCAAGAATTGCTCGACCACGGAGTCAGCCGAATTTTGTATCTCGCTTTCGCATTCGAAGGCAAAAACGTCCTGATCCGCTCAAAGTTCAAAGAAGTCTGAAGAAGCCATCTACACCCCTTGCCACTCGACCTCGGAGTGGCGATACGACTCCCACATCGCTCTGAAGGGCAGGCACTGCTCCAGCAACTGTTCGATGGTCCCTTCGCCGATCTTGCGGCCTCGCTCGAGATAGATGATTTTGTCGGCGTGCTCGATCGTGGAGAGTCGATGGGCGATCAGAATCTGCGTGACCTGGCCTTGCAGGCCCTGGATTGCCTTCTTGATGCGCGCCTCTGAGATTGCGTCCAAGGAGGACGTTGCTTCGTCCATGACTAGGATGGGGGCGTTTTTGACGAGCGCTCTGGCAATGGCGAGGCGCTGCTGCTGGCCTCCCGAGAGCGTCTTGCCCATTTCGGCAAGCAAGGTGTCGTATTGCTGGGGCAAATCGACGATGAACTCGTGAGCGTATGCCTTTTCAGAAGCGGCGACGATTTCCTCTCTTGTGAACGAGCGGCCAAAGGCGATGTTTTCGAGCACGGTGTCGAAGAATAGGAAGGGGCGCTGAGGGACAAAGGCGATTTGTTCGCGCAGCGACTTTTGGCTGAGCGCGTTGATGGGGACTCCGTCGATTCGGATCTCTCCTTTTTGAACTTCGTAGAGCCGGGGGAGCAAATTCACAATCGTCGACTTGCCAGCGCCAGTTGATCCCACGAGGGCAACGATTTCCCCTTTTTTGACGGTGAAGCTCAAATCCTTCACGACCCACTCGTCTTTATACTTGAACCAGACGCGATCGAATTCGATGAGTTGCTTAAATCCTTGCAAGTCGATCGCACCATCCTTGTCTTGAATCTGCGGCTTGAGGTGGAGCACTTCGAACATGCGCTCTGCGGCGACAACCCCTTTTTGGATGTTGGCGTTTTCTTCGGCAAACTTTTTAACCGGTTCGTAGAATAAGTGGAGCAAGCCACAGAACATGAGGAGCTGACCGATGCTCATGCGGAGTGTATAAAGGCCAAATAGCACCACGACGGCCAAGCAACTGGTCGCGATCAAGTGAAGAATGGGCCGTGTGAGAAGTCCATATTTAGCGCTCTTTGTCGCTAAAAGGGCCATCTGGTCGTTTTGCTCTTTGTATTTGCGTAATGAGAAGGCCTCCATGGCAAATACCTTCACGGTCTGGATGCCGGCCAAAAAGTCCAACAACACAGAAGTAAACGTCTCTTGGTTTTTCTGGATTTGGCGGGTGATCCGCTTCACTTTTTTGGTGAGGACCATGACGGGGATCACAATCAAAGGCAATCCTAAGAAGATGATCATGGACAGCTGCCAGGATAAATAAAAGCAACCGATGAGCGTCGAAACAAGGGTGAAGGGCGTTTGGAGGTAATTAATCAGACACGAGTTCAACGACGAGGCAATCTGGCCGGCATCGCCGACAGCCCGAGACGACAAGCTTCCCAGATTCTGCTCTTGATAGAAGCTCAATGGAAGCGCTTGAATGTGCTCAAAGTATTGCTGGCGCAAATCGCGCGTGACCCGAATGGAAAGCAGCTGCACAAAGTAGCGCGAAATAAATAGGGTGATGGCTTTGTAGAGCGCGACGGCCACCAAAATCCCGATCAGAAATGAGAAATTTTGTTCGACGTCAAAGCGAGAAGAGACCTGATTCATGATCCACGAAAGTAGGTTGCTGTCTTTATGCTCTGCGATGTAGAAGGCTGCGTCTTGCTTGCTGATGACTCCGTCTTGGTCTAGATCGATCTGGCTCCAGCGCCGAAGGACGTCCTCCATCTTGACCTTATTTTTGACCTTTTTGCCCTCGCCGCCAAAGAGGGTGAAAAAATCTGCGCCCGTGTTCGCCATCAGGCCAACTGAAAAGCGCTCGCACTGGTCCGCGACCGTGAGAAAGAGCAGGCTGATGAAAGTAAGAACCGCAAGCGTGAAGTGACGACTACTGCGAAGTGCTGTCTGAAGTAAGAGCTTCATGGGACTCAAATTTGCCCATTTTGCGGAATTTTTGATAGCGATTTTCGAGAAGAACTGCAGGTTCGATCCCTTTGAGCTCAGAAAGCGCTTCGCGAATGAATGTTTTGACGTCCGCATAGACCGCCGCTGGATCGAAATGGGCGCCGCCTAGAGGCTCTGAGATCTTCCGATCGACGACGCCCAGCTCCAAGAGATCCTCGACATGCATCTTGAGGGCAGCCGCGGCCAAGCCGTTTTTTGTCGCGTCCTTCCACAAGATCGAAGCGCATCCTTCCGGGGAAATCACCGAATAGTAGGAGTGTTCGAGCATTCCTATGGTGTCGCCCACTCCAATGCCTAAAGCGCCGCCGGAACACCCCTCTCCGATGACCAGAACGAGGATGGGCGTCGGCAAGCGAACCATTTCCCACAAATTGTGCGCAATCGCCCAGCCTTGCCCCCGTTCTTCTGCAGTAAGGCCTGGGTACGCGCCGGGCGTGTCGAGCAGGGCGAGAATGGGAATCCCAAACTTGGCGGCCATTCGAAACAGGCGGATCGCTTTGCGGTACCCTTCTGGATGAGGCATCCCAAAGTTGCGATGCAGTCGACTGTCGGTATCTTTCCCCTTTTCTTGCGCTACGATCATGAACGTCTGAGAGTCGATTTTGCCAAGTCCACCGATGATGGCGTGATCGTCGCTAAACGTCCGATCGCCGAAAAGCTCGACAAATTCCTCGCACAGATTGCGGATGTAATCGCTCGATTGGGGTCGCTCAGGATGGCGGCAAATCGCAACTCGCTCCCACGCTTTGAGCTGGGAATAGACGGTTTTCTTCAACGCCTCGAGTTTTTTCTCCATGATGCCGAGCTCTTTTTGCGACCACAATGGATTGTTCTTATTTTGCTCTTTGAGCCTGTGGAGCAGCTGCTGGTATTCATGGATCGGCTTTTCATGCGTAAGCAGTGTCATTGAGTTTGTCCTCGTGTGAGCTCAACGAGCGTCGGCTTGGTCAACACAATGGCGAAAATTTCTTCGATATCTTTCGCCGCGAGATGAATGCAGCCGTCCGTGCTCTGCTTGCCGAGTTTGCTTAAGTCTTCGACAAATTGGCCCGTTGCCATGTCCTGAACCCAGGGCGCTCCATGAAGACCTAGTCCTTTGACCGGTTCGCTACACCCTTCGATCTCTTGACCAAACGGCATCCAACGCGTTCCAAAAACGCGGATCATTTCCGTCTTCTGGTCTTGGAAAAATCCTTCCGTCCCCGGCTTGTAAATGGCGACTTTATCGCCGAGCGAATACTTGCCCGTCGGCGTGGTGAATCCAGATTCGTAGGAATCGTCGACTTTACCGACAGCAACCGGGTAGGTCTTGAGAAGATACCGCTCGTTTTCCGATGCATCGATGCAATAGAGCGACAAACGACATTCCGTCAAATTGACGAGCAGCAAAAACTCAACTTTCTTACCTTCGCGAAACACATTGAACCGATCTCCCGGCGAGACTTTCTGAGAAAAGTAGTCGGGGCCGCGATTCAAGCTTCTCGCAATGAAGTGGCGCGAGGTCTCGTAGTGAGACGCATAGTCGGCAATCCAAGCAGCGCGCCCATTTAGCCATGGCACACGTGTAGTGTACGAGACGGTCTCCACAAATGGAAACTTCGATGCGTCGAGCGCAAAAAGACGCTCGATCTGGTCCATCTGAGCAGGTTCTGAGGCGATGGGAAGGGAAGCTTGTTCTAGAATTTCCTGGACAGGAGGAGTCGGTTTCAAGGGGGCAAGCGTTGAGACAACCGCAACGGGTAGTTCAACAGGCGCTGTGGATCCAGTGTCCCCTTTCTTGAACCAGGCAAGAGCGCCAATGGCAGCAGAGAGAACAAGCGCGCTAAAGAAAAAAATTCGCACTACCGACATCTTTCTTTAATTCCTTGGTAAGAGGAAGGCATTATCCTAGGCTTCAGACTAATTAGCAAGCCTTGAACTGAACCTTGCCCGCCATGGGGGCAAGCTGAAACGCAAGGAGAAATGACGCCCCCCAAAAGCAGGAGCCTCCAGCGAGTGGGATGATCTCGGCGTTCAATGGGCGGTCCACTTCAAGCGTCACCGAAGTGGCCTCATGCACCAGGCGAACGGATGCCGTCTGCCCGCGAAAGCGGGTCAGGCTCTTTGGCTTTATGGCTTGCGCTCCGACATGACACTCCGTAGCGTTCACGTAAAACGACAGAAAAAGCGGGTCTGCAGCTAAAGAGCCAATGGTCTGAAGCGAGAAGGCAAATGGAGCTGGCTCTAGATGAACCCAGGTCTCTTTCGAGCTGGAGGCGCGCAGCCAGGGCAAAACGCCCTCGGAGCCAAACAGGCGCGGATCGCTGAACGGGGCTGACTGAATCCCAAAGGCCAAAATTCGTAGGGCGTCAAAGCGCATGGCTCCAAAACTGACGCCGCTGTGCGCATACGCGCAAGCTCTACCCGGCTCGCTAAACAGTGTGTAACCGGAAGTATACCTCGAGCGGTCACAAATTGCGCTTTTGAAGGGGTTGCAGTGGCCCATCT
>CAYGHT010000062.1:0-8602 GCA_964349755.1 uncultured bacterium | reverse complement strand
GGGTTCGAACCATCGACCCTCTCATTAAAAGTGAGATGCTCTACCACTGAGCTAAGGTCTCGAGATAAGGTGTATTGACCTCAAGGGGATTCGAACCCCTGTTCGCGGAATGAAAATCCGATGTCCTAGACCGGGCTAGACGATGAGGCCATAAAAATAGCAGGGTAAATGCTATTGCATCGCTCTTATTTGGTGCAAGATCAAACCGTCATGATCTCTTTTTCTTTGTCGGCACAGGCGGTGTCGATGTCCTTGCAGAAACGGTCAGTCAGCTCTTGGATGCTTTTTTCGAGCTTCTTCATCATGTCTTCAGGGATGATTCCGTCGGCTTTTTGCTTGCGGACAAGGTCGTTGAACTTGCGGCGCACTTCGCGGATCGATACTTTGAACTTTTCGCCGAGTTCTTTGCATTGGGCTGCGATTTTTTTGCGGATCGATTCGTCCATGGGAGGTACGTTGAGTCGAACGACTTTGCCATCGACCATTGGGTGGATGCCGAGATTGGCAGCTTCTATGCTTTTTGCGATGGCATGGGCGTTGCTTGGATCGAACGGCGTCACGAGAATTTGGCGCGATTCGGGGACTGTGACGTTTGCCACTGCTTTCAGCGGGGTGAGGCTTCCATAGATTTCTACCATCACCTTGTCGAGCATGGAGGAGCTTGCGCGCCCCGAACGAAGCGCTTTGAGCTCGCCCTTCAGAGCATCTAGAGCTGCTTGCATTGCCGCTTTAACTTGTGCTTCTACACTCATGAAACTCCTTATTGACCTACTTTCCAGCGCCAAAAGCAGCGGACGGAAAGGGGTTTACCTACTTTTTTCGCGACATTGTCCAAGAACTGCTGAACAGTGAGCGAAGAATCCTTCACGTACTTTTGCAGATTCAAGCATACTTGCGCTTCAAATGCTTGGATCTTGCCCGCGACGATCTTGCTGACAATATTTTCAGGCTTCCCTTGGACTTGCGAGCGAGCGATGTCTTCTTCGCGCGCTCGAATTGGAGCGGGAATTTCTTCGGGTTTTAAGTATTCGGGGCTTTCGGCCGCGGTGTGCATTGCGATTTCTTTAGCAACCGCTTCTTGATCGCTTGCGCCGTGCACTTCGACAATGACGACGAGTTTGCCGCCCATGTGGGAGTAAATGCCGTAGGAGCTCTCCGCGTGCTTGTGGATGACTTCCATGCGGCGCAGCTGGATGTTTTCTCCGAGCGCTTGGATGACGAGATTGCGGTACTGGTCGATGGTGATCGACTTGTCTTTGTAGTACTGCTGCTTCACAAAAGCGTCTAGCGTTGTCGGCTTGGTCTCGAGCGCCTGCTTAATCACATCGTGCAAGAAGTGCTTAAAACGGTCGTTTTGTGCGACAAAATCGGTTTCTGTGTTGGCTTCGGCAATCGCGATCGAATGCTTGTCTTCTCCTGTGAGAATCATCCCCTCTTTGGTCTCGCGGCCCTCTTTTTTAACACCTGCTGCCATCCCTGCTTTTCGGAGGACGTCAATTGCTTTTTCCATATCGCCTTGAGCCAAAACAAGCGCTTCTTTGCACTTGCCCATGCCTACACCCGTCCGCTCGCGGAGCTCTTTCACCATGTCGCCCGTAATGTCTTTCATGCTATTCCTCGTCGTCGCCGTCTTTTGCATCTTCTGTTCCTTCTGACGCATCTTCCTCATCGCCTTTTGCAACCCCGACATTCATCTCATTTTTCTGGTCGATGATTGCTTGGGAAAGTGCGTTCAAGACGATCTTGATGCTCTTGAGCGCATCGTCATTGCAAGCAATGACGTGATCGATCGGGTCGGGATCGCAATTTGTATCGACAAGCGCCATGACAGGAATGTCGAGTTTATTGGCTTCGGCTACCGCAATGTGCTCGAGGCTTGGGTCCACAACGACGAGCAGGCCTGGAAGCTTGCGCATCGCTCGGATCCCTGAGAGGTTCCGATCGAGCTTGACTTGCTCTTTAGTGAGCGTGGAAATCTCTTTTTTCTTGAGTCCTTCGCCGCCAGATGTAATCCGCTTTTCAATCCGTTCGAGCGTTTTGACCGATTGGCGAATGGTCGAAAGATTCGTCAGCGTGCCGCCGAGCCATCGTTCGGAGACGTAGAATTCTCCACTCTCTTCAGCACACTCTTTGATGACGGGTTGCGCTTGCTTCTTTGTTCCAACGAAAAGGATCGACTTTCGTTTTGCCACCATCTCGCGAACTACTTCTACTGCGCCGCGGATCTGATGCAGAGTTTTTGCAAGATCGATGATGTAAATGCCGTTTCTCGCTTCAAAAATGAATCGCTTCATCTTCGGGTTCCATCGACGGGTCTGGTGCCCGAAATGAGCGCCTGATTCGAGTAACTGCTTAATCGTTACTCCTGCTTCTTGCTTATGTTTTTGTGCTGTAGCCAAACTAAATCCCTCTGTTACAAAAATTTCAAGCGCCTGGACAGAATTGAACTGACACTCGTAGCTTGGAAGGCTACTGTTCTACCATTGAACTACAGGCGCATGGTAAAAAAGGTTAATTTTATTGGGATTTTTGATTTTTTCCAAGCAAAAACCTTAAGATACGCCATGTGCACGCTTTTTAGCCCGCTCTGGCGGCTGCGGCTTCGCCCATTGAATTCTCCTTCTCTCCCATAGCCTTTAGCTATGGGCTCGTCGTTCGAATTCAATGGACTTTGCCTCGCTCGCCAGAGCGGGCTAAAAAGCCCGCACATAGCGTATAAGATGCAACATATGATCCAAAAAAAACTCCGACGCATGATGCAGATCGCGCTTTTTTGTTTTCTCGCGATCGGACTGCGGGCTTGGCATTTAGAGGTCGTCCAGCGCGAGGAGAAAGTACGCCTCTCTCAGCAGCCTAAAAAGCGCACTTTACTCCAAAAAGCAGATCGAGGCATTCTGACCGATAGATTTGGCAATCCGTTGGCAGTCAACAAGATATGCTATAATGCAGCCATTTATTATAACCAAATTAACGCCATCCGACGCTCCGAGAGAAAAGAATACATTAAAAATCTTTCAACTCAGCTCGCCTCCGTTTTAGGACTCGACGCCCCGCGAATTGAAGACCTCATTCATTCCAAAGCGTCCCTTTTTCCTCACGCTCCGTTTCTACTCAAGACCGCACTGACCGAAGAAGAACACTATCGACTCGCGAGCCTCGAGCGCGAGTGGCCTGGCGTCCATGCCGAAATCGCCTCGGAGCGTTTCTATCCGCGCGGCAAGACGGCGTGTGCGGTCTTAGGCTCAATGGGTGCCATTTCTTCGAAAAAATATTTGTCGATCGCCCAAGAAATTCAATTGCTCCAGGAAATTGTCGACGATTGGGAATTGGGGATCGGAGTGGCTATTCCCGCTCCATACGGTTCGTTCGATGCGGTCCTCAGGCGACTCGAAGAGCTCAAAGAGAATGCGTACACCCTGCAGGATTTCGTGGGTAAATCGGGCATCGAGTCCGAACTTGAGCAAACGCTTCGCGGCTCGTTTGGCAAACAGATCGTCGAGTGCGATCATAAAGGCAATTACTTGAGGCAAATTCCCGGTGGTAAGAAAGCAACTGCGGGCAAAAACGTCGCATTGAGCATCTCAGTGGAGCTCCAAGAACTTGCTGAACAGCTCCTCGCTCATGACGAGGGGATCCGCGAGGGTAAAAGCATCGGCCTTGATCCTGAAACCCGCGAGCGTAAAATTCTCAAGCAACCGTGGATTAAAGGCGGGAGCATTGTGGTCATGGACCCCAATACGGGAGAAATTCTTGCTCTGGCAAGTCAGCCGCGCTTCGATCCCAATGATTTTGCGCACAAAGGCAAAGAAGTTCATCGGTGGCTAGAAACACCCCAAGCGATCGGGGCCATTTGGAATGGCGAAGAGCCGTGGGTCCGCGAACGGCACACAAAAGCCAAAGGATGGCATGAAGAGCGCGCAATGCTTTCTTGGGAGCGCTACTTAAACGAGATTTCTCCGACTCCCTTTCCCGTAAGCGATGTAAAAACTGCCGTCCAACTCCAAGAAGACATCGAGACGCTGCTCTACCACACACCATTTAAAAAAGCAGACGCCCTACTCGACGCGCTCTACGCAAAATCAGAGCGGGTAATTCCTTCGCATGCAGAAGCCCTGAAAGCGTGGCGGCGGATCGATTCACTCCTCGCCCCTCTTAGCTCCACGGCCGAACGGCTTTTTGTCATCGATCTTTGCAGGCTCGTCGTTCACGCACCTGCATTGAGCGACTCTGCGCTCAGGGTGCTTGGCCCCATGAAACTTGGGGCGTACCGAGCCATCAATCAAGCGATCCATGCACTTGAAAAAAAACTTCGCGCGGATGCGAGACGGGGCTTTCAAGCCCATGAATTTCGACTCTGGCGCGAGGCGAACCAAAAAGAATTTCTCGCTGCGATGCGCAAGGAAGAAAAGAAAAGTAAAGCTCCTCCCAAGCCCTACCTCGATTTTCTCGATCAAAAAGAGCGCGAGCTCTTTGACGCTGCATGGCAAGAAAAGCGGCTCGACGTCCTGGCAACAGCGATCCTGAGTTCGCCCGAATGCGCCTGTTTAGCACAGCCCTTACTTGAAGACACAAAGGCAATTCTGCACGCCTTTCGTTCCTATGAACAACTCGAACGACCGCTCTTGGGCACCTACAAAGCCCTTCGCGAACAAACCGAACGGGGGCTTGCTGGCGGCTTTTACCCAAAAGAGGGGTTTGGATTTAGCCGCTCCTATGCGTTCCAGACCAGTGGACCAGAAGGATCTTTGTTCAAACTCGTGACCGCCTACGCCGCTTTACTCCATACACACGGCAGTAACCCACTGACCATCGTCGATGAATGGAAACCCGAAGGGAAACTGCTCTCAGTGGCAAGCACTCCAGGCGGAGTGCCCTATCCGCGCATGTACAAAGGCGGCAGGCTCCCTAAAAGCAGCTCATCGCATATCGGAAAAATCGATCTCGTCGGCGCCCTCGAACGCTCCAGCAATCCCTACTTTTCCTTGCTCGCTGGGGATGTATTAAACAGCCCCGAAGAGCTCAAACGAATCGCAAGGCTCCTTGGCTTTGGAGCTCCAACCGGCATTGAGCTACCAGGAGAAGTCGGCGGAAATTTGCCCACAGACTTAAGCGAAAACAAAACCGGCTTGTACTCGACGGCCTTCGGCCAGCATACCCTGCTGACAACACCGCTACAAAACGCAGTGATGCTCGGCAGCTTGGCAAACAAAGGCAAACTCTTAAAACCCACCATCGTAAAAGAATTGCGGAGCACGTGTGCAACGCCAGAAGAGAGTGCAGAAGGTCAAGAAGAGCTCGCACGACTCGGTGTTGCATTTCCGCTGTTTGGAGTGACTTCACCAGCCATACCTAAAGTAGCAGCGAATGCCCGGCCTCAAATCATCCGCACCATCGACCTTCCCCCTTTGATTCGCTCTCAACTTCTCGAGGGAATGGACAAAGCAGTGTGGAGCGATAAAGGGACAGCGCGGCCCGCCATCATCAAAAATTTGATCGGCAATAGCGCCGTAACAGATGGATTTCTCGCGCTGCGCCACCAAATGATCGGCAAAACGAGCACTGCCGAAATCACCCACAATCCTTACATCAATCCAGCAAGCAGCGCTTCGATGTACAAGCACATTGGATTTGGAGCCATTTCCTTCGATCCGAAAGGAGCCGCAAGCTGGGAAACCCCAGAACTGGTCGTAGTCGTCTATCTCCGTTTCGGCGACGCGGGCAAAGAAGCTGCTCCCATCGCCGCCCAATTGATCGCCAAATGGCGTGAAATCAAGGATAAGAACACGAAAAGCTTGTAATTATTTTCTAGGGATGTGCTTATTTCTTCAAATTGCTGAGCAATTTTTTAAATTCCTTGAATTTGTCCAAATGACGCTCAGCTTTTGCCCAACGCTTTATTTCTTGAAGGTCCACTTTTTGATCCTGAAATACCATGACAGCTTGATCAAGGGCTTGCCTATCATCCCAGTGGAAAAAGCTCGCAAGCCTGTCTTTGATGCAATCAGTGGGAGTCAGTAACTCTACTTGGCCAAATGCGGTGTGTAGAGTTTTAAAACGATGGACGAGCTCTTCTCCTACAGCGACGGGAGGAGTTACAAATTCGATGAAATAAGGACAGTCTGGACGTGAGTAGTATTTGCCTTTAAGTTCAAATCCGAGCTCTAAAAGTGCTTCTTTGATTTTACCTCTAGTTTCATGGGTGACAAAGTCAAGATCGTAGGATAGATAACGATTGCCTGAATAGATGGCTACGCATGCACCGCCTACCAAAACTGTTTTCATGTTATGTTCGGTAAATTTAGCGTGAACCAGTGCAGCTAAATCAGAGATTGAGATCGTTTTAAAGTCTATGGTAGTCATGGCAAAGGCTTTCCTGTGCGGCGTGGCCGTTTTCTTATCGGTGTTTCGTAGTATTTTTTCTTGATCTCTTCTGGGAGGGTTTCATAAGCACGTTGTAGAAAATAACGTAACGCTCCAAGAAAGAGATATCGAGGATTAAACTGAAAAACTCTTGTTTTCCCTATGAGGGTACTCACAAGGATTCCACCTCTCTCAAGTCGTAGCAAGGCTTGTTGCATGGGCGAAAGGGCAGACTGAAACTGTTTTTTCAGCTGCAAAGCGTAACATGTTTTATTTTGGAGCAAATAGAAAAGAACCCTTTCAATGGATTCATTCCCAAACAGAGCCTCTAGCATTGACCACCTCTATTTAAGGTAATGTTACCGCAATTCGAGGTACATGTCAATGGGCTGTTTGTGGACAACGATCAGCTATACCACTTCACGAACTGGTGAATGCCCGCCCTCAAATCATCCGCACCATCGACCTTAGCCAGCCCGCAAAAGTCCTGCCCCCAGCAAAATCGCCCTTTTGAGCCATTTTGCCCTCTATCGTACTGATAGAGGTTCGTCAGCTCGAAGTTTAAGTCGTGAGAGAAGCTCCGTTTGAGCGTTGTCTTGGGCCATCATGTTCAACACCGACTTGGCCAAATTCCCGTAGACTTTGTCGGCCTCTTCAATGTTCAACCGGATGCCGTATTCCTTGCCGTTTTTCGTGTGTTCCCAACGAGCTCCCGTCCAACTGCCGTCTTGCTGTGTAAGCTCGTAGATCGGCTTGGACAATTTTTGGGAAACAGGGATCAGACCGCTGAAATTTTGGATCCCAGCGAGGTGATACGGCACGTCGTAGCTCACACACTGTTTGAACAAGGCCTCATCCACAATCATTTGGTTTTTCTTCAATGAGGGTACCAGCTTTCGTTCCGCTGCTTCTTTAATTCGATCGAGCCATTGTTTGTAGGCCTTTGACATTGACTTTTGCTCTTCATCGTTTTGTGAATCGGTTGTGTAGATGCGGTAGTTTTGGGAAATGAACCCGAGCATTTTTGGATTCGTTTTCGGCAATGAAAAGTCATCCGTTCCATGCCGGAAATTCACAATCTCATCGCGCCAGCGAGGAAGTACGTTGCTCAATGAGTCAATGGCTTGGTAGCAGTAAAAGTCCGGTGAAATCGGGGTGATGAAATAGTCTGACCCCATCAGAATGCAGTGATTGGTTGCCGAAACGCTCGGGCTCATGTCGACGATCACGACATCAAACCCTCCCTGTTTTGCAGTGTCTCGAATCAGCTTGTTGATGGCCCCGACAAACGGCCTCAACACGGGGATCGTGCCGCTGCTGGTCAATGCGGTGGCAATCTGGATGTCGATTTCAGAAAACCGGATGTTTCCAGCTAGAATGCATAAGTTTTCATTTCTCGTTTTCGTCACGGCCATCCGGCCTGACGCAAAGCTCGCCGTCCGGCTCTCAATAGCAAACATCGAGGCTAAGCTATTGAAAATATCGGTGTTTTGTTTGCTGTCGTAGAAATCGAATAACGAATCGTAATCCTCAAGCCCTAACGTCAATCCAGTCAAATTGCACTGCGGATCAGCATCGACGAGCAACACCTTCTTGCCCATCGAGGCCATCTTCCAGCCGAGATGAAACACGGTGGTGGTTTTGCTGACGCCGCCCTTGTGGTTGAAGAGGGAAATGACCTTGGCCATGATGCACCTGAGTTACAGGCCATCATAAGATGGGACAGAACATGTTGTCAAAAAACGATCAATCGACGAGCTCTGTACTTTGTCTCTCAAATTTTCCCGTTAAACTCGCGATACCACTTCACGAACTGGTGAATGCCCTCTTCGATCGATACCTTCGGCTTAAAACCCAGCATCCGCGTGCTCTTGTCGATGTCGGCAAATGTTTCGGGCACTTCGCCCGCTTGCATCGGAAGCATTTCTTTCACAGCGCGCTTGCCTAGCTCTTTTTCTAAGAGTTCGATCAACTTCAACAAATCGACCGGACAGTTGTTGCCCAAATTGAAAATTTCGCATGGAGCGCTTAAATCGATGGCGGCGATCGTCCCTTGCACGATGTCGTCGATGTAGGTGAAATCGCGTCGCATGTGGCCCTGGTTAAATACGGCGATTGGCTTGCCCTCGCTGATGAGTTTGGCGAATCGGTAATAGGCCATGTCGGGACGGCCCCACGGACCGTAGGCGGTGAAATAGCGAAGCGCTGTCACTGGAATCCCATGCAAGTGGTGGTATGCGTG
>CAYGHT010000061.1:4745-8604 GCA_964349755.1 uncultured bacterium | reverse complement strand
TGCAGCGGGTAAGGCAGTCGCTTCCGATACGTCCTTGCAATCGCGCGCTTGCGCTCTAAGATGGCCTCCACTTGTTCGAGCTGCGCAAGGCCGATGGCCGCGCAAATGTTCGTCATCCGGTAGTTATAGCCGACGATCTCGTGCCAGTAGGTGCGCGTGGGCGATACGCCCTGGCCTTTGAGCAGACACACTTTCTCGTGCAGGTGGCGCTGATTGGTCACGACCATGCCCCCTTCGCCTGTGGTGATGGTTTTGTTGCCAAAAAAGCTAAACGTACTGATGTCGCCGAAGGTGCCTACGTGCTGGCCTTGATAGGTCGTTCCAAGCGCCTCTGCGCAATCTTCGATGAGGAAGAGCTTTCTTGCCTGGCAAAGTCGCCGCAGGGCGTCGAGCTCACACGCATAGCCGTACAGATGCACGGCGAGAACAGCTTTTGTGCGGGGCGAAATTTTGCTTTCGAGATCGTTCACGTCGAGCTGGAGCGTCACTGGGTCTGCATCCACGAATACAGGCGTCGCTCCGACGTAGCGAATTGCATTCGCTGAGGCGACGTAGGTGAGTGTGGGCACGAGCACCTCATCGCCTGGGGCGAGCCCTAGCGCCATGAGCGCCAAGTGCAGCGCCACCGTGCCATTGCAGCAAGTCGCTGCGTGCGTGGCTCCCACGTAGTTTGCAAACGCCTTCTCGAAGCGCCCGATGAAAGGGCCCTTCGAGGAGATCCACGTCGAGGTGAGGCACTCGTTGACGTACAGGTGGACGTTGCCTTCGAGATGGGGTTGGTAGAGGGGGATGTTAGCGCGCTGCATGAAACACATCGAGGTACTTGGCTGCGACGCGAGGCCATGACCAAGAGGCAATCGCCTCGCGGGAGTGTTGGGCGTTGGCTGCAGCGAGAGCGGGATTTGCGAGGAGTGCATCGAGCTTGTCTGCGATGTCGCGAGGACTGCGCGGATCGAATATTTGCGCTTTGACGCCCTGAATTTGACAGTGCTCGAGGAAGGCTGGGATGTTCGACATGGCAACTGGAGTTCCCATGTGCCAGGCGTCGAGGCCCGGGCCGTTGCCCGCTTCGTAGAGTGAAGTGCTGACGACGATGCGGGCACACCGGATGAGGGCGTCCGTTTGGCGATTTGTGAGATAGCCGAGGCCAAATACGTTTGGATTTGGGGCGTTTCGGACAAGGCCGATGTCGCAGGCGCGGCCGTGTAAGCGCTCTGTGCCGTATCCGATGAGGACGAGCGGAATGTTCAGCAGATGAATCGCAGAGAAGAGGGGACCCAGATTCTTGTGTGGGCTGATGTTCGTTGGATACAGCAAGTAGTTTTGAGGCACGCCGAGCGCGTCGACGATGCGCCTTGCCTCAGTGAGCTCGAGCGGCTTGTCCACTTGACTCAGCGGGCCGAGGTGGATGACGTGGGTCTTGGCTCCCATGCCGGGATAGAATTTTTCCACCTCGCTTCGGATGAAATGGGTTGAGACAATCGGGGTTGTCCGCTCGAGCCACTGAGGAATGTCGGCGTCGAGCTGCTTGAGGCTCTCTGGAGCAAAGCCGGAGCCTGAGAATTGGTAGCGAAAGTTCATGTCGTGAAAGACAGCCACCATCGGAATTGAGAGGCGGGGCAAGCGGAGGAAATAAGGCCACGGAAAGAACGCCAGATCGAAGTTGCGAAGTTTACTCTCGAGCTCTTGGTGCACCGCTCCCGTGAGCCAGGTGGGAAGCCATGTGAGATTGGCAGTGAAGTGGCGCTGGATTGCTTGGACCAGGTATTGCGCGCGCGGCAGCTTGAGAATAGGCCTTAAGAGCGCAAGCGAGCGGAGCGGCTGGATGTCGATCCGCGCATCTGTAAATTCAGCGCGCAAGTTTTCACGGGCAATGCTCACCGGATTGCCGAAGAACGTCATTTGGAGCGCAGGGGCAGCAGCGCGGAGATGGAGCAGCAGGTTGCGGAGGTAACGGCAGCCGCCGCCTGGGTTTCCGACGTGATCGATGATGGCAATGCGCATGAAGTTCTCGAAGGGGTCAACACTACTGCGTTTTTGCTGGTTAGCGCAAGTGGAATTTAAACAGGAGGTGCGCAAAAATGCGGGGCTATGAACACGTTCACTGCTTTCCTTGTTTTTGCACTGTGTTCTCTCTTCGCTTTCGAAAGAGAAAATGTCCCCATGTTTCAGCCACAAGCAACGCATGTCCTTTGCTTTTCTATTCCTAAGGACTTTGCCAATGGAGCTCTGAAAGCATCCTTTTTGAGCGAGCTCAAGGCGCTCTTTGACGTTCAAACTTTTGTCGAAAGCGGCACTTACCAAGGCCATACGACGGCCATTGCCGCAAGTCTCTTTGATGAGGTCCACACAATCGAGCTCTTTCCTCCCTACTACGCACAGGCCAAAGAGCGATTTGAGAACACAAAGAATGTCAGCGTCCACTTTGGAGACTCTGGCTTTGTTTTAAGGGGCATTTTGCCCTCTTTGAGCAAGAAAACCTTATTTTATCTCGACGGCCATTATGACGGAGGTTCGCAGAGCGGCAAGGGGCGAGAGAATACGCCTGTATTGGAAGAGCTGTTTGCGATTCGAAACGCTGGGAAATCGGACTCGGTTATCTTGATCGATGATCTGTGCGATTTTCAGGAGTCGCTCTATCCAGAGCGGATCGATGGCACTTGCTTTGAAAATTATCCCGACCTTCCCATGCTCATCGACGCTTTGCTCACCATTCACCCGGGCTACCAGATTTGTTTCTTAGGCAATGCGTTGCTCGCCTTTCCTCCTACGCCGGAAGTCACTGTTTCACCAGTAGTTAGCGCATGCGCTATCGACCGCTTGTCTGCGCACTCCAATTTGTTTTCCGAAGAGGAATGTTCGCAGGCGGAGGGAGTGATTGCTTCTGCCAGTGGCCGAGAAAAAGAGGCGCTCATTCTTTACAGCGAAGTTTATGCTCCATTCGAGTGGGAGCGTGGCTGGCGCAGTTTTGCTGGGTTTTGGCATGGCCTGATCTTGAAGCGTCGAGGTGAGGAGGGGAGAGCGCATGCGCTTTTCCAAGAGACTGCGCGGCATTCGAGATCTGGGTGGAGAGTGCATATAAAATAGACTAACTCGCTAAAAATAAGTAGATTGAATTCTCTGTGATATACCCAATTGGATATTTTTTATTCATAAAAAATATCCAATTGGGTATACATAAGAGTGGATTAGGAGTTTGTTTATGGGGTTGAGAGCTGAGGAGAAATTCATCGATCAGGTGTTGAATGCAGGGGCCAAGCTTGCAAAAGAGGTGATTGGATTTTCTCCAGGAGTGTTGCTGCGACTATTGCGCAAGCGATTAAGAATGACTCAAAAGCAATTAGCTAAGCGCGCAGGGTTTCCCCAGTCGTATATCGCAAGTATCGAATCTGGGAGAAAAAAGCCTCCTACGGAAACATTGGAAAAAATCTTTCGCGCTCTTTATTGTTCGTTCACTTTCTTATTGATTCCTGAAGCGCAAGCGAACCACATTGTAGAACACCAAGCAAGTGAAGCAGCGACAAAGCGGGTCAAGTATGTCGCAGGGACAATGGCTTTAGAAAAACAGCTGCCAAGAAAAAGTATTCTTCAGGAAATGATTGCTGAGGAAAAACAAAAGCTTCTCAACTCAAAAAGTACAAAAATCTGGGATTAGAATGTTTATTGAAACGAATCGAGACAGTCCAGAATCTTGTGCGATTTGGCTGCAATGTGAATGCAATCTCTGCAAATGGGCATCGAGCGCTTCAACTCGCAGTAAAATTACAGCAAATGGAAATTGTGGAACTGTTGGTGAGGGCGGGAGCGGACATCCATTCCCTTGATCGAAGTGGTCTCACGGCAGTTCAAATAGCAATTT
>CAYGHT010000061.1:0-4735 GCA_964349755.1 uncultured bacterium | reverse complement strand
CTCTTAAAAACAAGCAGATTGCCGATTTTCTCCAATCGTGCGCGGCGCATCCAGCAGATTTAGCCTTTCCATGATATCCAACTGGATATATTTTTTGAACAAAATATATCCAGTTGGATATCAAAATCAGAAATAGAAAATGGACAAAGATCTATTGGGGAAAAGCTTGCAAAAGCGCTGCGTATTGATGTGAAGCTACTTCTGCGGTGAGGATTTACCGCATTTTTAGGCGTTTATGTGCAGATTTTGCACTCATTTTTATCTCGAGGATGGAATATAACGCATAGCAAAATGAACTTGATCTCAGGCATTCGCTAGCTTTTTGATGTACGAGCGAAAGTTTTGGAGGTCATTTTCAACGTGCGCATATTCTTTTATTAATTTGCTCTGAACCAATCTCAGCTCATCTTCATCGAGCTCGCAATCGTACGCATGGAGAATAAAATCGCGAAAGGCTCTTACTTTATTCAAAAGGGCAAAGCTTTGACTAGAGATGACAGCAGGTCGGATCTTTGGAACTTCGGTCTTCATTCGAAGAAGCATTTCCCTATGGAAATTGGTCATGGTTTCAAGATGATTTTCAAATGATTTTGCGATCTGTTTAAAGAGAGCTTCAATTGCAGTATAAAATTGCTGAGCTCTTAAAGAAAATAAGAAGGTTTTGTCGTAAATCGAGACATCAACAACGATGAGCTCATCATAAAGCTTCTTTATAAGCGAAGTTTGTTTTTCAAAATACTCTAATAGGAATGCATATTGTTTCATTTGTTAAATAGCCTTCAAACCGTCATTTAAGGCAAATTCCTAAAAAGCTCTGTTCTTTACAATGCAGCGCTCCTTATCCTTGCGGCCGATTCTTCGCCTGCTCCATCGCAATTTGATTGATGTGGCCAAGCGCTTTCGAGCCTGACGCTCCTTCGATTGCGCGAATCGCGATGTCTTGCACTTGTTTTTTCGCTTCTTCGAGCTGAGATTGCAGGCTTGTCATCTGCGTTTGATGGCCACTCAATAGCTCCTGAAGTTGCTTGATCTTGAGCTCGCCAATCTGCTTTTCGACAACCAGCTCGCGTTTGAGTTGGGCAATTTCCTGGCTGGATTTCGTTTCCGCTTCTTTGGTGGCTTCTTTGGCAGCTTTTGCGCAGTCGGCGCTCAGACGAGCTGGAAATTGCTCCACCTCTTTTTTAAGGCCAGCAAACTCTTCTTCTCGCTCTTTCAGAACGGCTTCGCGCTCTTGCCAGCTTTTTTCGAGCGACTCCTGCGTTTCACGAGCCTGTTTTTCTTTCAGGCGGCACTCTTCTTCAAAGCGGTCTTGGAATTTCTTGCGCTCGAGCGCTTTTTTGTATTCGTAATCTTCCGTTTCGCGTGCGCGCGTTTTCTTGAGCGTTTCAGCATACTCGAGTTCTTGGCGTCGCTGTTGTTCTTCTTCCTTAGCCCACTCCTCGCGCGTTTTGGCAATGTCGGCATCCAGGGAGCTCTTTCTTTCGTCATGATCTGCGATGAGCTGGTCGATACTGAGCGCCGCGATGTCGACCCCGTGCAGCCGTTGGAGGTCTTTTGCCTCGAGGCTAACCGCTTCTTTGAGGGTGCGCAGGCGGTTGACCTCACCGGTCATTTTCTCGCTGAGAGAGGAGAGCGTTTTGGAGATCTCGACATTGAGATCGGAAAGCTTGTGTGCGATCACTTCGACGGTGATTTCGCTGACGGCTGCACGTACTTCAGCTTCCTGGTGTTGTTGCGCCATTTCAGCTTTTGGAGAGGAAGCGACTTTATCGGTACTTGTTTGTTCAGAGAGAATGGAGAATTCTTGCTCGACTTCAGACTTCGATCGTTTACCGCGAGATTTAATGGCCATGAGGAATTTCCTTGTTTGGGTTAAGCAGACAAAGTTTATGTGTGATGGCGGTTTTTTGCTAGCGCTTTTCTCGAAAACGGTGCGTAAAAATTCATTGCTTGACTTAACATGCCTGAAAACCATCCTGGAGATTTAAGATGCTCGAACAAACCTTCTGCCACGTGCAAGGCATCACTCCTGCATTCGAGCAGCTTCTCTGGCAAAACGGCGTCAAGCATTGGGACGATTTCCTTGCGAACGTCGATCAACTCCCCATGCTTCCAAAGACGAAACTCGCGAAAATTCACAGCGAACTTCCCGCTTCCAAGCAAGCACTTCAGCGCAAAGATCTGAGTTACTTCAAAGCGACGCTTCCCCCAAAAGAGCAGTGGCGACTCGCTTCTTTAGGAAAAATTGGCTACGTGGACATTGAGACGACGGGCCTTTCCCGCTGGTCTGATCAAATCACCGTTCTTGGCATTTACGACGGCAAGACACCGTTCCTTTACGTCAATGGGAAGAATCTCCATGAAGCGAAGGCCAAACTTCAAGAGTTTGACATTGTGGTGACGTTCAACGGCAAGCAATTCGACATGCCCTTCATCGAACACCACTTTGCCTGCACCTACGACGTCGTGCATCTGGACTTGCGCTACATGTTGAAGGAGCTGGGCTACCACGGCGGCTTGAAAAAAATCGAGCGCGAGCTCGGACTGGTGCGCGACGCAAGTGTGCAACATGTAGATGGCTTTGAAGCGGTCCGTTTATGGCACCGCTATCAGCGCGGCCACCAAGAATCGCTCCAAAAGCTGTTGAAGTACAACGAAGAGGATGTGGTGAATCTCCAGGCGCTGCTGAAGCATTACTTGAAAACAAAACAGGCTCTGTTTGCGGGAACGGTGAGCGCGCCGACCTTCGTGTAAAGCCGCTTTACATTGGAATTAGGATTGACACAATGAGATTGAAATCGCTGAGTTACACAGAGAATCTTTCTAAAAAGGAAACAAATCCTTGGGAGCTTCAGGAGCTCTCTCTTGGAGAGCGCAATCTCATTGTCGGGAAGAATGCGACGGGTAAAACCCGCATTGTGAACGTGATCCATAATTTCGCTAAACTCATTCAAAAGTCTCAGACTGTGGGACATGGCAAATGGGCAGCTGTTTTTGTTGATGGCAACCATGAAATTGCAGTGTCTGTGGCCATAGACAATGGCAAGATCCTCCATGAACAGATTTTGATAGATGGCCATAAGAAACTCGAGCGTACCCAATCTTCCGCAGAGCTTTATTCCGAAGTCGCGGCAGCGGAACTAAAAATCTCACCTCCTAGCGATCGGCTTGTTCTTCATGTGCGAAGAGACAAAAAAGAATTTCCGTTTCTTGAAAAGTTGGTTGCGTGGGCTGAGGGAGTGCGCGGTTTTAGCTTTGCCAATACCTCTCCGAATCTTGTAGAAATGCCGAATAATCCGTCTCAGTTAACTAGCTTGCATACAGTGCCCTCTGTGCTTGAGCATTTGTCACCTGCGCAGCTGCATGTTGTGCTCAAGCAAATGAGCGACATGGGTTATGACATCGAAGCTGCATCAACTGGATGGGTTGAAGGATTGCCTCCAGCAGCCAAAATGGTTTTTCTCAAAGAGCGCGGTTCAGCAAAGCCGTTGAAACAATCCGAAATCTCGCAAGGCATGTTTCGTGCATTCTCTCTATTGGCGATCTTTCAATTTCTACAGTGTTCGAGCCAGGTTGGATGTGTATTAATCGATGACCTTGGTGAAGGACTAGATTTTGAGCGCAGCAAAAAATTAGCCGACATCATTTTTGGTGCTTCGGACACCAAAATCCAGATCATCGCTACATCCAATGAGTCATTTCTAATGAATGTGGTTTCGTTGAGCGACTTGATTCTTTGCTATCGGTCAAAGCATGTCGTTCGTTGTTTAAATTACGCAAATTCCAGGGAACAGTTCGACGCGTGGAGGCAATTGGGCTTAAACAACTTTGATCTGTTTTCCTCAAACTTTTTGCTCAAGTCATAGCAATGAGTAGAAAAATCGCCATTTACGTTGAAGGGCAGACAGAGCAAATTTTGCTCAATCACCTGATCAAAACGTGGTGGGGCTATGCAGGTATGTCCATCCAAAATCTCAAGTTGTGGGCAGATGCAAATACACACAAAGTGCCTGACTTTATGCCAGCAAACGAGCAGAGTCCAGAAACGATATTTCTAATCATCGATGTCCAAGGTGTTGGTTCGCTGATTTCCGCTCTTGCGGAGCGTGCGAACAGCCAGCACCAAAGTGGCTTTGAATTGATTGGACTCAGAGACCTTGAGGCTGAAGATTACTCAAAAAAACGCTACAGCTCTATTCAGGACGCCATTGCAGCAATTCGCGAGGCTACGAGAAAAGCTCTTGAAGTAAAACGTTGCCAGAATCCAGAGAAAATCGATTTGTTTTTTGCGGTGATGGAAATTGAAAGCTGGTTGCTTGCGTTTGAATCTGCAATCGCAAAATGGGGACGAATGACGGAACAGGATGTGCAGCAAATGCTCGCTGGACAGAGCTTGGAGGCGATTGCATCACCCCATTTGATTGTCGAGCGCATTGCAGACGCAGCCGGACGCATTCACCCAAAATCATATGATGCAGTGACCTCGTTGGTCAGCTCGATCCTGCGCGAGCAAATCGAGCGCGTATACACGTCGTCGCAAATTCCTAGCTTTACTCAATTTTGGGATCGATTTGTTGGATTGAGTGCAGAGGCCGCTACTTCTTGAAATGCTTCGCCAGCAGCCCACTCATCTTCATCATGTCCACCGGCGCTTTCCCCAGCACTTTGCTGAGCTTCGCGTCGGGCACGATCATCCGCTTATTCTTCGGGTCCTGAAGGCCCTTCAGCTTGATGT
>CAYGHT010000060.1:8470-8846 GCA_964349755.1 uncultured bacterium | reverse complement strand
ACCTCCCCCAGCAGAAGCGCCCCCAGCGCCTCCAGCAGTTCCAGCGCTATTTGCTCCCACCGCCGTCGTTCCACCTCCGCCGCCACCACCGTTTGAGCCCGCTGCTGCGCCACCGGTTCCTCCCGTCGCATTGCACGACGTAAAGGTCACATTGGAAATTGTCGCAACCGCTCCTGAAGAAACAAAAAGCCCCGCTCCAGCTCCCATCGCTCCACCGCCCCCGCCAGCCCCAGTCCCGCCGATTCGGCCAGTCGCTTTTGCACTTGAAACCGCGATGTCGCTAATCGTCACCGTCATCGAAGGATTGATGAAGAAAACCTGGTTATTGCCCGCGCTAATTGCCTGAGTTGCCACAGGACCCGACAGCTGCACGTTC
>CAYGHT010000060.1:0-8460 GCA_964349755.1 uncultured bacterium | reverse complement strand
TTCTTGTTGATTGCAGGAAGCGAGCTGGCAAGCGTAATCGTCCCGAGCGAAGAATTGATGGAAATCGTATTGCTCGCCCCACCCGTCGAGTTGAGATCCAAGATCGCCTGACGCAACGACCCCGCGCCGCTGTCCGCATTCGTAGACACCGTAAACGCAGCTCCCCAGCAATGCAGCGGCAGATAAAAAAGAACACAGAGCCAACGGCTCATTTCATTTCCCTTTAGGGACGAGAGGGCCCCCTGGCCCCCCGCTCCTATAAAGCGGACCGTACCTCTCATGAGGGTTTTCGGCAATGGTCTATGGAGTTATGGCAAAGATTTTGTGTGGTTTTAAATGTCCAAGAAATCAGCGACGTCGAGGATCTTGTAGAAATAGCGGCTCTCGAGAAGGGCATCTGAAATGGGGCCTAGATGCAGCAAAACAGGGCAAACGCCAAATCCTTTAGGAACCGAAAAACGGCGCAATTTTTCCTTCATGGCATCAATGACCTCTAAGCCAATCTCTCTTTTTCGCATTTTAATCTCACAGACGTAAAACGTATTGGAGTGAGTTTGAATGAGGTAGTCAATTTGACAGCCTTTTTGACGCACAAGCGACTTTTGAATGTACGGGTTGTCTGCAGTCACGTCTTGCGGGGCAATTCCAAGGGCCTTGAGAACGAGAGAACGGTTTTTTAACAGTAGGTTTTCTAACTGAAACCCCATCATCGTTTCCCATCCAGGAAGACTGCTCAGAGGCATGTCTAAGAAGGCGTTTTTTCTGATTTTAGATAAATTTGGCTGAATATATTTTAAGTAGAAATGCAGATAATTATCACTGATTCGATATAGAGACTGTCTTCCAATATGGCCAGTTTTCAAGTTCCAGGAGTAATGCTTGCTGATGTAACCGCTTGTTTCCATCGCATCGAGATATTGGCTTAAAGAACCGCTCAAGGCATAACCAACTCGATCTCGGATTTCATCCAAATTTTGCATTCCCTTAGCCAATGCCTTGATGATTTTCTCGTAAATTTCCCCTCGTTTTTTAAATAGATCGCGAAAAATTCGATTGAACTCTTCGACGAGCATTCCATTTTTTTCAAAACAAAGTCGCTTGATGTTTTCATCGATACTTTGTTGCGGATGAATTTGCTCTAAATACCAAGGAATCCCGCCTGTTACAGATAAAATCTTAAAAACGTCCAGATCCGATCTGGAGTTTCCTTTTTGCCTCAATAATTCAAGACTTTCAGCAAGAGAGAGCTCGCTGATTTCAAGCTGAAGGGTGATTCGACCAAAAAAGGCTGTGCTATTGATGATATTCTCATCGATCCAGATTGAAACAGACCCGCAAAAAACCAAAACCACCTTGGGATATTTTTGCAAAACCAGATCCCACCAAACCTTTAACTTTGGAACAAACGTGGGATCTCCAAACGCCATCCACGAAATCTCATCCAATAAAATAACCGTCTTTTGATCAGTGAGATGAAACGTTAGATTCGCAAAGGCATCGCTCCAATCGGTAAATGTAAAAGGGGGAAGCTTGAATTGCTCAGCGAGCCGCGTTGCAAACGCATCCCTTTGATCTTGGTCTGTAATTCCTTCAATCGGAGCAAGGCCGCTAAAAGAGAGAAACACTTTCCCCCTGCCAAATTCCTCAACAAGGCGGCTCTTCCCGACACGCCTACGCCCTTTGATGACCGCAACGCAAGCGCGATCGAGTCCAAACAGCTCTTGCAGCCTCTTAAGCTCTAAATCTCTGCCGACAAACTCGCTCATAACATGCATATGTATAACATGCGCGAGTTAGCATGTCAACCTAACTCGCGTGAAACACGCATTTGTCGATTACGCGCGAGTTAGCAACGCAACCGACTTAAAATCAATAAAATGAAACCAAAAATCAAAGATACCGTCTCAAGCAAGAAGCTTGATTCGCTTTACTTTAATCAAACAATTACTATATAATATAAAGCAAAACAAACAACAACATAATGGTAATATGTCAACACTAACGACAACAAATATTCAATGTCCTTTTAATCTCCCTGCTAAACCTAAAGGCTGTTTCCTTTTCTATCAATCTTCAGATCGTCACGCATGGTTTTGGTCTAACCGCGGCGGGATCGCGGTCTCTAATATGCGATTCAAAATACCCGAACTGATTTTGGTAATGCCCAAAGCCCCAAAGAACTACACGCTTAAAGCCGGAGTTGAGGCAACGATGCGCATAGAAGGCCAATGTCATGATATCAAGTGTCTGATCAATGGTATATTTATTCGGAGTCCGGCGAAAAAGTCCTATGTACCAAATATCGAACTTCAAGTTACTTGGTTAGGAGCTAACAAACCTGACAAGAATTTTCACCGCATTGAATGCCTTCAAGACTGGACGGAAGAAAAATGTTCGTCCTCAAAAAATTGAGATCAAAAACCGCTCTCGATCAGCTTGCTCAATGAGCAACGTTTGGAGTACACTGCCGCTTCAACTTTTATGCGCATGATTTTGTGACGACGATGAAACAAACAAGAGCCGCAAGATTCGTTTACGATGGATTGGGCTTCCCTGTCATTTTAATCAACGTGCCTGTTCGCGACGTTAGAGGCGTCGTAGTTCCCGATATTAACTACAACACGCTTCGAAAACTCGTCTTGGAAGATCTCAGCCTTAAACCCTCTTCTCTAACTGGAAATGAACTGCGATTCATTCGGCAATTCATGGGACTGACTTACACTGAGTTTGCAAAGCACTTCGAAGCCAAATCTACAGAAGTCATCGCATGGGAAAGGGCAAAAGACAGCATCGCAAGGGTTGCTCCTTCCACAAAAACTTACATAAGGCTGTACATACTACAGCATCTGAATGCAACGAAATGCCTAAAACCGAGCTCAGGCGCTCGTCGGTGTTAAGAACCACCAGCATATAAGGGAAACGACACAGCACTCAGATCAGTCTACTTCTTCGATTGTTACCCCTGTCGGCGGCGGCATTATAGCCCTCGTAGTACTCGGGAGAACTTCTGGCGACTTTTGTCCTTCGACTTCTCTGCTTAGTGTTAAGTATTCGTTTGCAAGCGTTTCGTTATTTGTTGAACCATCATGGATAGCTGATTGCACTCCTGTAGAACTCCACCCTCCTCCCGTCACCTCTCTGCCGTCTAAAGTTCCTCTATTCCCCGTTGAGGTTTGAATGAATTCAACTTGCATCGCTGGACGTTTATTATTCTGATTCTGAACGTTTAAAGCAGTGTTATCCGAATTACTAAAACGCAATCTAGAGAGAGACTGAGAGAGAAAAGATTGCTGCTTGTGGGAATGAGGAGTGCAGACCAAAACCTTAAATGTACAGTAGTGAAATGACTGACTACTCGGTAAGGGAACGCCATTCTTAAAAATTTCGCTCACCGCCTGGGTGATGGCGAGAGCGAAAGGACATCTTTTCCTAGCATCCATTGAGTTAAGCGCTGTCGCATGCTCACTTGTAATGAGAGCATGACGAAACACTACACATTCTTTCGAAGAATTGTTCGGCACTACTGAGGTATTCGAAGATCGAACTGACTCGCGGCGGGAAATACTCTGCAACTGAAATCCAGATTTTCCTCTATCTGTAGTCGAAACATGGGCGCCGGTGACGGCCGTAATCGTTAGCTTATCAGCACTAGAAGTTTGCAAACAAACTGTCGCTGCATGATGGACTTGTTGTTCCAGGTTGGATTGATTTAAATCTGCCGTAACAGAAAAGTGAATAAAGACTGTCGTATTCGGGGGCAGTTTAGCCTTTTGTAGCTGCTCTCTTCCACGAACTGCCATATCCTCATGTAAAACACCGGCCGCTAAAGCTTGTGAGTCATATGAAACCAATGCAGAAGAGGATGAATTCTCTCTTTGCTGATTGTTGTTGTCTGGGATTGATGATTTAGGCGCATCATCACGAAGAGAAATTTCCTGTGTTACCCGAGAGCCCTGGTTGACCTCAACTTGCCCGCCGTCTTCTCGAATTTTACTCAAGTAGTTACTAGCTGCTTGAGCGTTTACGGTCTGAGCTGGCAATGGCTCAGCTCTTGTGCGACCTAAAATTGAAAAGCCGTTTTCTCGAACTTTACTCAAGTAGTTACTAGCTGCTTGAGCGCTTACGGCCTGAGCTGGCAACGGCTCAGCTCTTGTGCGACCTAAAGTTGAAAAGCCATTTTCTCTGAGAAGCTGATACTGGTAGTGGCATGCTTTCAACGCTGCAAGAGCTGTTAAAGCAACAACGGTGATAATTAGAGCAGACGCTGCATGCGCTGCGATCAAAAGGCCCGTTAATCCAACCCCGGCTACAGTTCCAATCAATGCCATATTTCGATTCTGTTCTGTATGCCTAGAATGAATTGTAGCAGGCATAAATAACCCCGTATTATGTATTTAATCTAGTTTTTGAAGAATGAATTTTATATAAACAATCTGTTTAATGTCAAGAAAACAAGGGCTTGAATCTGATCATCAACATGGAGCTGGAAGCCGTATTCGCTATAAACATTTGAGTACAATGGCTTTAACATTGGAAACGCTCGGCTCTTTTCGCACCGCCAACACCTTCTGCAGCGCTGCGTCGTCATCCACACGCCGGTAATGCTCCGCTAGCAAATCGCAAAGCTCCACGAGCTCTTCTTTTGTCTTGATGAGCGGCTCCATCTTCTCAAACGCTGCACGCAATACAGCCGCATGATCAAACGGAATAAGAAAACGAATCACATCCAACAAAAGCCCCAGCTCGCATTCGGTTGCCAACACGGCGCGCACATGGCGCTCTGCGTCTGCGCGAGTCGTTGCAAACGAAGCGCGGAGCAGCTCGAACCAGGCGGATTTAGGGAAATAGGGACTAAACTCCTCGAGTAGCTCCTTTGGATACTCGATGTTGCCCTCATCGAGCCAGCTAGCCATGTAGTCGTAAAGAAACGTCTCGAGATCGTGGGCCAAGTGCTCGGACACTTCTTCCCACACCTTGTGAGGCTTTATTCCAGTATCCACCTGCTCTTGGAGCCACTCGGCGAGCTCTGCCAATGCGTCTTGGAGCAGCTCGTCGCCCTCGCCGCGCTCGTAGACGTCAATGCGGCGATCGAGCTCGTCGCAAAAGATCGAGAGGGTTGGGCGATCGGCAAGGAGCTTCCGCCATAGTTCGAACAAAAGCAAATAAGCGTGGTCCTGCGGCTCTTCGAGGAGGAGCTCGACGAGCTCTTCTGGAGAGTCAGCTTCCCTCGCAAAGGCGAGAAAAGAGGCCGTGTCGAGAACAACGTGGAGCGTCGCTAAGCGCTTGAATAGCTCGCTCAGCTCAAGATCGCGAAAATCCTCGCGCGCCCAGATGGGCGTGTCTTGACTTGGGGAGTGCCGAAGCAGATGATAAAGCGCTCTTGTGTGCATAGATATAGCATCAGGCCAATGAAAAAAAAACGCAACGCCCTTCTGCTTGAACTCTTGATTGCGATCAGTTTGCTCACAGTTGGCCTGGTGGGGTTGATCAAGAGCCCCGTGTATTTACATCGGGCGGCAGAAAAGCAATTCGAGCGAGCTGAGTGCAACCGATTGGCGGCGTGGGGCTTTACCGAGATTCGCGAGCAGATGGCTCAAGGCAAAATGGGCTGGGCGGCCATCCCGGCGTTGCAAGAAACAAGCGCGCCGATTGTGTTGCAAGCCGCAGCGGCTGGCAGCCGCAGCGTGAAGCGAAGCTATGTTCTGAGCACGCTCGAGCAAAAACAAACAACAGATGGGCGGATTTACCGCCTTGTGGCGGTCTGCATCACGGTCGGGGGCCACGACTTCACGTATCGGGTGACGGTGGAAAAAGGGCCCACCTCTCTTGCCTAATATTTCTTCTTAAGGCATGAGAAAATGAATGGCGCATTCCAACGAACCGTTTCATCCTCACGTTCCTTCAAGTCATACGATGCGCGAGTTTACGCCGCGCGCTGCGATTTTAGGACTTGTTTTTGGATTTTTCTTCGCGATTGCCAATGCGTATTTGGCCTTGAAGCTGGGAACCACGGTATCGGCGTCAATTCCTGCGGCGATCATGTCGATGGCGCTGTTGAAACTGCTCTTTCGCAACGCCACCATTTTAGAAAACAACATCGTTCAGACCATTGCTACGGTCGGCGAAGGACTTGCAGCGGGTGTCATTTTCACGATTCCCGCGCTCATTTTGCTCGGCGAGACGCCCTCGATTACCCGAATCTTTTTGCTTTCAGCGACAGGGGGCGTGCTTGGGATCTTACTGATGATCCCGATGCGACGGTTCATCATTGTGCAAGAGCATAAGACACTCCCGTTTCCAGAAGGGACAGCATGCGCCAGCATTTTGAAAGCAGGCGAAAAGAGCCGCAAGAGTGCGGTCTATGCGATTTGGGGCGTTGCAGCAGGGGCCGCTTACAAGATTTGTTCCAACGCGCTGTTCCTTTGGCAAGAGAGTGTCTCGTGGGTCTTCAATCTCTATCAAAAAACAGAACTCGCCATCGACGCAACGCCTTCACTGCTCGGAGTGGGGTACGTCATTGGCCCGCGCATTTGCAGCTTGATGTTTGCAGGCGGCGCGCTCGCTTGGTGGGTGGCGATTCCCCTCATCAAATTGTTTGGCTCTGGCGCTGCCGACGCAATCTATCCCTCGTCCATGCCCATTGCTATGATGAGCGCAGATGACATCTGGAACAACTACGTCCGCTACATCGGTGCAGGGACTCTGGCGGTTGGCGGTCTTGCAAGTCTTGGCAAGATCGCGCCCTTAATATTTCGGACCTTTCACGTAGGCTTTAAGGAGCTGTTCAGCGGGTTTTGGAAACGGGCTCATCTCGAACGGACCAACCGCGATATCTCCATGGGTTGGCTCATTTTGGGTGCGCTCGCAATCATTTTATTCTTGTGGCTTCTCCCGCTCTTTTCGATGAATTTGTTCACGGTTGTACTGCTGGTGATTTTGAGCTTTTTCTTCGTCGCAGTCACCTCCCTCACAGTAGGAATGGTCGGCTCAACGTCCAATCCAATCTCTGGCATGACGCTCACGACACTCCTCATCACCTGCGTCCTCTTTGTCCTCCTCGGCTGGACCGAACGGTTTTACCTCATCTCGGCCATCATGATGGGCTGCGTCGCTTGCTGCGCCATCACGATGGCAGGCACCACCGCGCAAGACTTGAAGACAGGCTTTCTCCTCGGTGCCACACCCAAAAGCCAGCAGATCGCAGAACTCATCGGCGTGTTGATCCCCTCGCTTGCACTTGGCTACACGATCTACATCCTCAACCAAGCCTACGGCATCGGCTCCAAAGCAATGCCCGCTCCACAAGCGACGCTCATGTCCATGATTGCAAAAGGGGTGATCAGCGGAGATCTTCCCTATACGCTCGTGGGAGTAGGAGTCGTGATTGGAATCGTTTTGTCCATCCTGCGCGTCCCTGTGTTATCTGTGGCTCTTGGAATTTATTTACCACTTAATTTAAGCACCGCTACAATGATCGGCGGCCTGGTTCGGGCATGGGTAAATCGCAAAAGCGCTTCCGAAGACGTACAAGAGCGCGGCATTTTACTCTCGTCTGGTCTCATTGGAGGAGACGCGTGCGTCGGCATCATCATCGCTCTACTCACGATCCTAAAAATCATCCCACCCGATGCTCCCAGTCTATGGGGCTCGTGGGTTTCATGGGCTACGTTTGCGCTGCTTGGCGTCGGCGTCGCCGCGTGTTCTCTACGCAAACCCAAAGACACCTCTCACTCTTAGAGTTGCTCATTGCCATTGGGCTCATGGGGATGCTCATTGCCGTCTTGCTTCAATTCTTGGTTTCACATACCCGCGTCGAAGAGCTAGGAGCACGTAAAGCCGCGGCCCTTTTGCAACAAGAGCGCCTGCAAGCCCGTCTCGAGTCGCTCTTTCTCAACATTCATGTAAATGGGCTTTACATGGATGACGCAGGACTCCATGTTACCTTCGATGGAGGCATCGATCCCGATCCACGATTCAGCGGCAAGCAAACTGGACGAATCCATTTGGAAAAAAGCCAACTTTGCTTCACCCAAGAAACGCCCAAAAAACAACGCACTGAAGTCTTGATCAATGACATCAAAACCTTGCAGTGGACGTTTTTTGGACGCAATTCTGAAGGCCATTTTGCTTGGGGGCCGAGCTGGCCCAAAAAGCGGAGCGATCTTCCCTCAATGATTCGCTTAAAGCTCGACGATCGGTTACACTTCGCTTTTATCTTGCTGACCCAAGAACCCCTCGTGCTTCAGTGAATGTACTCCCCTTTGTCATCGCCATCCTGATGATCCTCTCTCTTTCTGCAGCAGGGCTGCTCCAAAAACACGTCGTCTCAGCGCACGCGCAAAAAGCCTACATCGGCCTGAAAAGCGCCGAGCGCATCCTTTTGCAAAAAACAGAAAAGCGCGCTTACGCAGCTCTGAGCGGCGAGCCCGTGGAGGTGAAACGCCCTTCGACACCCCAGCC
>CAYGHT010000059.1:0-8871 GCA_964349755.1 uncultured bacterium | reverse complement strand
GTCATGACGAAAAGCTCTCTTTCTCGCTTCCGCTTCATCTTTTTTCTACTCATCGTGCTGAATTTCGTATTTGCCGCAGCCGTCGGCTGGCTCGTCTACAAATTTTATCCGCTTTGGATCAAAGAGCGGGGGGCGAAAAAAGAGGGAGACACAGCGCCGTGAATACACGCTTTAAGATTCACATGATCAAAGCTCACCACAGAGGGCACAGAGCACACAGAGGCGCGAAACGCGCGTCTTTATCCTCTTTTCTCTGTGTCCTCTGTGGTTATAATCTTTTTATCATCAACAGCTTGAAGGTGTGCTGAATGATGCAACAAAGCCGCTCCGAAATGGTGCTCAAAGCCTTTTTAAGTCGATGCCCTCCTGAAAAACGCTCGCAACTCGAGCGTTTTTTAAGCCAACAAGAGCGCGATGCACTCGAACGCCTTCCCTCCTTTGACGAATCGATCACTCCGGAAGGATTCTCCAATAGCAGCTGGCTAGAGCGGGTCCACTGGTCTTGGTTTTTGCCCACGTTGAAGACATTTTCTCCTCGAGAGCAAGGGCTTTTTCTTTCCGCACTTAGCCCCCTTGTTGCCGAGCAGCTCGGCGCTGCGCTCGAGCTGTCAGAGCCGCGAGAAAAAATCACCGAAATTGCCAGGGCGTATTTTCGCCACCAATTGTTGAGCAGCCTCGTTGGCCCCCACGAGCGCCTCCTCCCCATCGACTACTTGCCTCCCTCCAAGTTGAATCGCCTCCTCGGATTCACAAAAAAAGAGCTCACGCAACTCATCGATCGATTGGCGCTTTTTGATTTAGCGGCGGAACTTCGACACATTGTGGACACAAAGCTTTTGAAAAAACTCCACGGATTCTTGAGTGAAGAAACAAAAGCTGCACTCAAAGCGCTGCCTCCACAAAAAGAATTCAGTCCGCTCCCAAGACTCGGACTTGATCACTGGGACGGCCAGGAAGAAACGCTCCGGACGCTTTTACACCGGCGAGGACTCACCCGTCTTGGCCTGGCTCTTTCAGGACAAGATCCCGATCTGATTTGGGCCCTTTGCCATCAGCTCGACATTGGACGGGGCGGCCATCTCTTCAAACTCTGTGCAAAAGAACCGGTCCCTGAATTGTCCAGCCTGATGCAACAACAAATCGAGGAACTCTGCGGATGACCAAATATTTTTCCCTTTTGTCTGGAAAAGAAGTGCGCATTGCGCCCGGTAAGAAGGTGGTTCCAGCTGCAGAATTCACAAAATTAGTTTCGGCAAGCGAGCTTTTGCAAACCGTGAAGCGCGAAGCGAATGAATTCCGACAAACCGCGTTTCTCGAAGCGGAAAAAATCAAGGAACAAGCCTTCCAAGAAGGCTTTGAGCAAGGACTTGGCTCGCTCAATCAACACCTTGTTGCACTCGATCACGAGCTTAAAGTCTTGCGCGAAGAGATTCAGAAGAAGATTTTGCCGCTCGCCCTGAAGGCCGCGCGCAAGATCATGGGCGAAGAGCTCGCTCTGCATCCCGATCGGATCGTCGACGTCGTCATGCTCTCGCTCAAACCCGTGACGCAGCATCGAAAAATCGCGATCTACGTCAATCAAGCCGATTTGGAAGCGCTCGAAAAAAACAAACCAAAACTCAAGCAACTCTTCGAGCATTTAGACAGCTTGGTCATCCAAGCGAGAGACGACATTGAAGCGGGAGGTTGCATGATCGAGACCGAAGCTGGTATCATCAACGCACAGCTCGAGACGCAATGGCGCGCACTTGAATCTGCCTTTGAATCCTTCATGAAGAAATAACGATGAGCCGCATTTTTCTCTGTCTTCTGCTTCTCTGCTTTGCGGCGCCTGTTTTCGCGCAAGCAGCAACCGATCCAGCCGCCACCAATCCCAATTTGATCACGAAACTCACGGTGCTCGCAGGGCTTTCTTTGCTCCCCTTTGCGGTGATGCTCTTGACCTCGTTCATGAAAATCGTCGTCGTCCTCTCCTTGCTTCGCAACGCGCTCGGCGTCCAACAGACCCCTCCGAACCAAGTGCTCAACGGCATCGCCCTGCTCGTCTCGATCTACGTGATGTTTCCCACCGGCCTGAAAATGTACACCGCAGCCGAAAGCGTCATCCAAAAAAATCCGCCCAAAGAAATGTTCTCTGGAGAGGCTGCTGGCTACGTGATCAATGTACTCGACAAAGCCAAAGAGCCCCTTCGCGAATTTTTACAGCGCAACACAGCCGCCAAGCACGTCGCCAGCTTCTACAAATTGGGTTTTCGCGTCTTTCCCGAACCCTACAAAGCCCAATTGAAGAACACCGACTTCATCGTGCTCATCCCCTCTTTCATCACCTCTCAACTCAAGAGCGCCTTTGAGATCGGCGTGCTCATTTATCTCCCCTTTTTCGTCATCGATTTAGTGGTCTCCAACATTTTGCTCGCCATGGGGATGATGATGCTTTCGCCCCTCACAATCGCCCTTCCGATTAAGTTGCTCCTCCTCGTAATGATCGATGGGTGGACCGTGCTTGTCCAGGGCCTTGCCATGACATTTAGGTAATTGATGTTTGCAAACGAAATCTATCAACTCTCCTACCAAGCCCTCATGTTGATCTTGATCTTGTCCGGTCCTCCCATCCTCGTGAGCATGGTGCTCGGACTCATGGTCGCAATCTTCCAAGCCGCCACCCAGATTCAAGAGCAAACACTCTCCTTCACCGTCAAACTCTTTGCCACCATTCTCACCATCATCCTCATGGGCGGCTGGCTCGGCGCCGAGGTGATGCAATACACCAACACCATCTTCAACGGCATCCCTCGGTTCGGCGTTCCGTGAACACCACAGAGACCGCTACCACAGAGAGCACAGAGCACACAGAGGCTCTGAAACGCGCGCGTTTGTCCTCTTTTCTCTGTGGTCTCTGTGGTTATGATCTTTTTATCGTCAACGGTTTGAAGGGACACTGAACGATGCAACAAAGCCTAACTCCACAGGTGTTCTGATGAACACGCTGGATGCGACAGACAATTACGCAAATTTATTGCTGTCTCTGCCTGGCCTAGAGCCCATCACCGTCCTCTCCATTTTTTTCCTGACTCTCGCGCGGCTGCTCCCCATCATGGCAACCGCCCCCTTCCTCGGCGCTAAAAATTTGCCGATGACCATTCGGATGATGTTTGCAGTCAGCTTGGTTGCGATTTTTTTGCCGCAGAACTTAATGACGGTTCACACAAACATTCCCTATGGCCTCTCTTACATCGCTTACCTGTGTAAAGAGCTCCTCGTCGGCTCTGTGATCGCCATTCTCGCCTCCGCCCCTTTTTTCATCGCACAAATGGCCGGTACGCTCATCGACCACTCGCGCGGCTCTTCCTCCTTGCAAGTCAACGATCCCACCACACAAAGCCAAACAGGCCCCATCGGCATCTTGTATAACTACGTCCTCATCGCCGTCTTTTTCTTACTCGGCGGCCCCTTCATTTTCTTCGAGGGCCTTGCCGACTCCTACAAACTCATCCCCGTCAACGCATTGTTCAACGCGGGATTATTCGACATGAACGCCCCCTTATGGAAATCACTCTTTGGCCTCGTTCAATTCATGATGGATCTGGCCATTCAGCTATCCGCTCCCGCCTTAATCGGCATTCTGCTCACCGATCTATTCTTAGGCATTGCGAATCGCCTAGCTGCGCAGGTCCAGATCGTCTTCTTAGGCATGCCCTTGAAGTCGTGGGTAGGCATCGCGCTTCTGACAGCCGCCTGGGGACTGATCATTCAGGTCATGAGTAAGGAAGCGATTACTTGGACCAAAGGCATTGGCCAGATGATCGAGCAGGTGGGAAGGGCGTTTGTGAGCCGCTAAACCAGAAGGTTTTAAGCAAATTGTCCCATGCGATGCCATTTTTGCATGAATTTTGGCAACGCACGGGACAATTTGCTTAAAACTTTAATTAACAGCTACTTTCGACACACGCTCCGGTACCACCAGAGCAAAAACACAGGCGCCACCGCTACCAAGTTCCCCGCCAAAATCAAAAACGCATAGCGCCCTGCACTGCCGACCTCGATCCCAGGCGGCGGGAAATTGCCGACGATGAGCGTGAGCGCGCACCCCACAAGACCCACTACACAGGCAACGGTTCGGATCCCCTTAGGGATCCGGTAGCTTTGCGCCTCGCGCGGAGGGCGTCCGAGCTTGAGAGCCGCGGCGAAGACCACGACATACATGAGCATGTAGAGTTCCGTGCTGAGCGCAGTCAGAAACCAGTAGAACGCATTCACGCTGGGCATGAGTAAAAACGCGAGGCAAAACAGCGTCACAAGAGCGCCTTGCACGAGCAAAATCCGCGCTGCGACGCCATGCTTGTTCTTCGCGGTAAAAAATGGGGGCAAGAAGCCATGCCCTGCCGCCTGGAGGAGTCCTTTGGCGGGAGAGATGAGCCAATTGATCATTTGGCCCATGCTTCCGATCAAGATGAGAATCGTCAATACAGGCACGAGCTGAGGAATCCCAAACGCCTCGAAAAACGTAGTGAACGTCTGCATGATGCCGGAGACGAGCTGCAAATTCTTCTCCGGGATGATGACGGCAATCGAGAGCGCGCCAAACACCATGGTCGCAAGCAAAATCAGAGCTGCCAGGCCCATTGCTTTGGGGAAATTGCGCTGCGGATTTGCGACGTCGCTAACATGGACACCCGCAAGCTCCATCCCGACAAAGGACGCCATGATGGCGATGAGCGAGACCCAGTTGTTTGTCTGACTCAAGTGGGGAACAAGCGCATCCGAGGAGAACGAGATCTCCAGCGGATTGCCGCTGAACATCCACACAGCCCCAAGCCCAATGAGGAGCGTCATCGGAACCAGCGTTCCCATCATCGCACACCACGAGTTGATCTTCGCAGAAACCTGAATGCCGAAGGAGTTGAGGAGCGTCAATCCCCAGAACACAATCAAGATGAATGAAACTAAAAAGCCTTTGTGCTCAGCGAGCTTCGGATCGATGAGATAAGCGGCCGTCCCTGCGATGAAGGAGAGGATCGTCGGATACCAGACCATCGTATTGATCCATTGGAGCCACACGGCGAGCATCCCCAGCTTGGGACCAAACGCGTGCCGTACCCAATGGAAAACGCCCCCCTCCTCGGAATAACGGGAGGAGAATTCGGCAGCCACTAGCGAAAGGGGGATAAAAAAAAGAACCGCACCCAGAAGGAAAAAAAAGATGAGGGAGCTCCCGAAGAGCGCTGCCGCAGGGAGATTGCGGATGCTGTCGATTGCCGCGACAATCAAGAGCACGAGAGAAAACAGTGGAATCTTTTTATGCATAGTACATGGAGTGTAAACAATCAGGTTGCGAACAGCAAGAATGAGTTGTTTTAACTTCAGCCAAGCGACGTGTGGAGACAGAAAACGACAAATGTCGTTTTCTGTCTCCACTTTGACACATCGTTTTGGAGACAAGGAACGACAAATGTCGTTCCCTGTCTCCAAACTCTTGCAACCTGCTAATAATTAGCTAACTACAAAACATGTCGATTTTTCTAAAGAACGGTTATTTCGCCCGCGGATGCGCCTTGTCGTACACTTCGCGCTTCAGTTTTGACGACACATGCGTGTAAATCGTGGTCGTGGAGAGTGACGAGTGACCGAGGAGCAGCTGAATCGTTTTCAAATCCATGCCGCGCTCGAGCCAGTGGGTCGCGATCGTGTGTCGAATCGTGTGCGGCGTGATCCGATCTGATAGCCCACTTGCTCGCAAATACAAAGAAAACTGCCGATCCACAGAGCGGGCTGTGAGCCGCGTCCCCCACTTGTTGAGAAACACGGCGCTTTCGTCTTGCTCTGCGGCGTGCTCCTCGGTTTTGCGGAGCCGTTCTGGATGCGCGAGGTAGCGCTCCAGCCAACCAGCCGCTGTGGTCGTGATCGGGAGTTGGCGCATCTTCTTGCCCTTCCCACGGACACTCAATACTAAATTCTTGGCATCGAAATCGGTGCGATTGAGCCCCACCAGCTCGCTCAAACGGAGCCCTGAGCTGTAGAACAGCTCGAGAATGACCCGATCCCTAAACCCGAGATAGGAAGCCGTATCTGGTTGCGCAAAGAGCACCTCAACTTGGGGGTAGCTCACCGACACGGGAAGCCGCTTATCTTTTTTGGGGCTATCGATCTCGTCCAATGGATTTTCGGACGCGAGCTTCTCGCGGATGGCGAATCGATAGAGACTCCGAAGCGAAGAAAGACGGCGTAAAATGGTGCGCGTCGCACACCCCTCCTCATGGAGCTTGGCTAAAAATCGGCGGATCCCATGCTTGCTGACTGGGTTTCCTTCAAGAAAGGCTCCAAACAGCTTAAAGTCGGTCGAGTAGCCGCGGAGCGTATGCTCCGAGACGCCCCGCGACAAGGCAAGATGCTTAAGAAACCGCTCGACTGCGAGAGAAAAGTCCATTGCAAAGCCCCCTGAATTCATGCTAGCATGCTGAACCTTATGATCACACTCACCGATATTTCCAAGCGGATCGGCACCCGGACGCTCTTCGAGAACGTCACCTTCACCTTCAATACAGGACTTCGCTACGGCCTGACGGGACCCAATGGCTCGGGCAAATCGACCCTGCTCAAGATCGTGATGGGGACCGAGCCCGCGACGTCGGGAAATGTGTCTCTGCCCAAAAAAGTGGGCTTTTTAAAGCAGCGGATCGAAGATTTCCGGGACGTCACGGTGCTCCATACCGTCATCATGGGCAACCGTCGCCTTTGGGAAGCGCTCGCAGAGCGCGATCGGCTCTATGAGCTGGAAATGACCGATGCAATTGGCATCCGACTCGGCGAGCTCGAAGAGATCATCGGAGAAGAAAACGGCTATAGCGCCGAATCAGAGGCCGAAGAGCTCCTGATCGGCATGGGCATTCCCGTAGAACAACACGCCCGCAAAATGGCCGAGGTCCCCACCGACCGGCAATTCCGCGCGCTCCTCTGCCAGGCGCTCTTCGGCAACCCAGAAGCGCTGCTCCTCGACGAACCGACCAACCACTTAGACCTCGAATCCATTTCCTGGCTCGAAGAATTTTTGCACAACTACACCGGAACGCTCGTCGTCGTGAGCCACGACCGCCATTTTTTAAACAGCGTCTGCAATCAAATCGCCGACATCGACTACGAGACGATCATCACCTACCCAGGCAACTACGACGCCATGCTCGTCACAAAAACAGCAGTCAGAGCCCGCGCAGAAGACGAAAACAAAGCCAAAGAAAAAAAGATCTCCCAGCTCAAAGAGTTCGTCGCCAAATTCGGCGCCGGCACCCGCGCAAGCCAGGTCCAATCGCGTGTACGAGAGATCGACCGCTTGCAACCCCTCGATCTCAAAAAATCGAACATCCAACGCCCCTACATCCGCTTCACAACGCCCGAAAAACCATCGGGCCAGGTCGTGTTCAAACTCGAAGGCCTGTCTCACGCATATGGCCCAGAGGTCGTATTTAAAAAGCTAAACGCCGAAATCCATAAGGGCGACAAGATCGCCGTCATCGGCAACAACGGCCGCGGCAAAACCACGCTATTAAAACTCCTCGCAGGCGTCTTGACGCCCACACAAGGCAAGATCGTCCTCGGCCATCAGGTAGAGGTCGGCTACTTGCCCCAAAACCACGGCGAGGCCATCGACAAACACACCGCCATGAGCGCCTTCGATTGGCTCAAAGGAAGAAAACCAGTCGTCTTCGACCAAGACGCCCGCGGCATCTTAGGCAAAATGCTCTTCTCCGGCGACGACGCCTTCAAGCAAGTCCGCGCCCTATCCGGAGGCGAAACCGCCCGCCTACTCCTCGGCGGCTTGACCCTGACAGCGCCCAACGTGCTGATCTTGGATGAACCCAACAACCATTTGGACCTAGAAGCCGTATCAGCCCTCGCATGGGGCCTCGAAGACTTCAAAGGAACCGCCGTCGTCGCCACCCACGACCGCGAACTCATCAACGGCTTTGCCAAGAAGATCGTAGCCTTAGAAGAGAGTGGGGTCCACGTCTTCGAAGGGACGCTGGATGAGTACCTGGCGCGTAGGAAAGCCAAGTAATACGTATTGCGCCTTACTCCAGAAGCAACTTCACATCAATACGCAATGCTTTCGCAAGCTTTTTAGCAACATTTTCCCCAATCGGTCGTTGCCCATTTTCCATTTTCGAAATGTTCTCTTGGCTAATTCCCGATCGCTTAGCGAGCGCTTTCTGAGAAAGCCCCTCTCGATAACGAGCTCCCCGAAGAGCCAGGCCCGTTTTCTTATGTTTAGCAATGCGTTTAGAGGCAAGATCTTTCCAAGGAGTGGATTCAGAACTCCCATATTTTTCTAAAAAAGCCTCGAGCTTATGGAGATGTTTCTCAGCCACAAAGGTGAGCCATCTTTTATTACCGGGCATCTCTATGACGACTTTATAAGCCAGTTCACGATCAGTATGGTGCGTTTTCGTGTGAGCCGACATAGTACACCTCAATTTGTTTCATTTGTTTATCCACAATCTTCCAGCAAGCGACATATAGACCGACAGGTCATTGTGCGACCGCATTTGACATATGTCAAATAAAAGCGGGATCGCTCGAAATGTTGCATCCAGAGAAATCAAAGCACTTCCGGAAGAGCTCCAACTCTTCGCAGCAAATTTGCTTAGCGTTTTGCGTTGGAACGACGGAGTTGCTGCAGGTTTTCCTCAGAAAGTCGTGTTTTTCTCGACTTTCTGAGGAAAACTTGCAGTTTTTGAGCTGTACGCAGCTCCTGTAAACGACTTAATTCGTTCTGACTCATAGAAATGCGCTCATTCATCATTATCTCCCTTGGCACCAAACACTTACACGTATCATGGGTGACATTTCTAAAAAACGCTAACACTAACAACATTATTC
>CAYGHT010000058.1:0-8965 GCA_964349755.1 uncultured bacterium | reverse complement strand
GCTCTATAGATTGCCTATGCAACACTTGCTGCTTCCCACATTACTCATCATCGCAGACCACCCTTCAGTGCGAGCGTTTTTGAAAAAGCACCTCGACACCCAATTTTTTCTCCTGTTTGCCACGCGCAAAACCCAAGCACTTCAGGCGGTGGGCTCTTCTCAAGTCGATTTCATCATCCTCGATTCTGCAATCGAAGATTGCGATCCTTTGGAGCTCAGCTGCGAACTGCGCAATCAGATGGCAGGAGGGCCAGTCCCCATCTTGCTGATCACAGGGCGTCTCAAAAAAGACTATCGAGAGCAAGCACTGGATTCGGGGGTCACCGACTTCCTCCAAGAGCAACTCGATCCAGAAGAGCTGGAAGAGCGGATTGCTGTCGCTCGAAAAGCCGCTACTGTACGAAAAAAAACTTCGGGCCTTTCAGCGCACATTGCAACTTCCTCCGCCGGGGGATCGAGCGCTTCTCTTAAAACCAAATTCGTTTTGCCAAGCAATGCGCTCAAACTGCTCAGCATTGCCAAGAATGCGGGCGCTCCCGTCGCGACGCTCCTCGTTCAATTGGACCGCTTTCCGGAGTTGAGCCTGAAATTTGGGACAGCCGCTGTAGAGAAAATTAGCTCCGCTGCTGCAGAAGTACTCCGGACTCAACTGCACGCAAACGACGTCCTCTTACCCTTCATCGAAGGGCAATGCATCGTCCTCTTAAGCCACGCTTCAGAGGCAAAACGGATTGCAACAGCGCTCCGCAGCGCCATTGCCGAACATCTATTTGAGATGACCCAAGGCTCGCTCCATCTCAGCGCGTCGATTGCCCTCTCGACACTCAACGAAGCGAGCGAGCAGGCGCTCCAACGGATGGTGAGCGCTGCGAACAAAGCGCTCGAAGCGCGAGAAACCGTCGGCGCTCTTTTGTGGGTTGAGCACAATGCACAAGCATAAGCTGCATGTCCTCGAGCTGAGCAAACGCCCTATTTTCGAACAACTTCGCCTCGAAGAAGCCTTTTTACGCACAAGCGATCTCAACATCTGCTTAATCAACCACGGGACGCCCCGCGCCATTGTCATGGGCATTTCGGGCGAACCCTCGAGCTTGATTCACGGCCCCCAAGTCAAACAAGACGGCGTGCCCGTCATTCGGCGCTTCAGCGGCGGCGGCACGGTCATCGTCGATGAAGAGACGCTATTCATCACGTTTCTGATGAATCAAAACGCTGTGCCCGTGATCCCTTTCCCAGAGCCCATTCTTCGTTGGACAGGTCAATTGTACACAGCAAGCTGGCAAATTCCAGGCTTTCGACTCGTTGAAAACGACTACGCCATCGGCGAGCGTAAATGTGGCGGCAATGCCCAATACATCAAAAAAAATCGGTGGCTCCACCACACCTCGTTTCTCTGGGACTATGCCTTGCAGAACATGGAGTATCTCCGACTGCCAGTGAAACGACCCAATTACCGCGCCGATCGCGCGCACAGCGAGTTTCTGTGCACATTGAAGAGCTATGCGGAATCTAAAGAAGCGCTGATTGCGTCGCTGCTCAAAGAGCTGGGGCAACGATTCGAGCTGGTGAAGATGCAAGAGCCGTCAGCTACGTGGCCGCCGCACAGGATCGCCTCGCAGTTCGTCGAAGTATAAAAACTCTAGAACACAAACACAAAGTACGCGCGCGCAATCGGCGCCGCTTTCAACGCATTCCCAGGCAAAAATCCTTGCGCTTTGTAGCCGAGCTCGAGCTCGAAACTAGAGCGAGATGTCCCTTGATAGCTTGCGAGAAATGAGCCTGCACCGCCGTAACGGATGGAATGTTGTTCGGCGCTCGAGTACAGCGGAAAATCGCTTTCCAAGACGTCCCCTTGATGGAGCGCAGCAAAAGAAATCGCTGCCGGTTGAAGCAGAAGTTTGGGCTGGCGCCAGGCGTCAAGCCGGACGCCCATCGACCACCGGTCTTGGCTAACTAGCCGTGGGGCGTAGCAACCCACTCCCAGATACGTATTGCCAGAATGGTTGCCGCCTTTGAGGTAAAAAGACAGCGGAGTGCGGTGTTGAACCAGATAGTTTTGCAAAAACACTTCAGGGCCAAACGGAGTCAATCCAAGCCGCACGCTCGGCAAATACTTCCATGTGCCAAAGCGAATCATCGGAATGCGCGTCTCTTTGCCACACGCGGCGTAGCGACCCCACGCGTAGAGCGCATAGTAGGTAAATGGGTCGGCCAAATTGATCCACGCCACGCTCCGAAGATGCGAGGCAGTCAAATGGCCTTCCGTATACGTCAGATTGAGCGAGCGGACATACGCACTCATGTCGTGGCCATCGCTATTTCCCATCGACGAAAGCGTAGAGATGTAAAGAGGCAGATCGTAGAGCGCGCCGAGATACAAAAACGTCTGACGAGGATCAATCGCGCCCGCCTCGAGCCAGTGAAGGCGAGCGAGCTCCGCGAGAATGGCAGTTGCCTCCACGCCAGCCATGGACACGGCCGTGTCGTCTGTCGTCGTAAATTTTTCCGTAATCCCAAACGACGTCCCGCCTCCACCCTCTCCATACGGAATCGGCGCATTAATCTGATAGCCAGTGACCTTTGCTTTCGATTTCCCTAAATCCCGAATCCGATACCCGTGCCCAAACACCTCATGCTGGACGACAACGGCCAGATCATTCAGAGGAAGCCAAACTGAGAGGAGCTCGCACAACCGAAAAAAAACTGCCGACCCCTTCTTTTCATAGCGAATCGGACTTTTTTCCAATCGCCACCCTTCAAACCGCTCCAAAGAACGGTGAACAAAGAGAAGATTTTCTCCGCCCGAATAAGGCGAGTAGTCGATGTCCCACCCTGACTTGTACGGCGCCTCGTGAAATTGCGTAGGTGGACTCGGCGGCGCAGGCTCGCTCGCCGCATACTCTAGTGGCATGGAGGCGACAAGCGTGGATGCTACCGTAAGAAAAGCTAAGAGTTTCATTGAGATGAAAGAATAAAAGAAAGGAGAGAAAAACTCCACCGAAAGGGGGCCAGCTCGTGCTCAATCAACCGTGTTTGTACACAGTGAGCCGCTTCTCAGAAAAGCCTCAAGGGCAATGTTCCGACGTCGCAACTCTTTTTCAAATAAAATGCGTCGATGGGCATATTCGAAGCTAGCGTATCCCAAACAGTAGAGAAGAGCCGATTGTCCCACGACGGCTGAATTTAATCCAAAAGAGATTCGCGGTTTGTTCATCACTTAGATTCAACCATCACATAATCCAAGCACCGCTAATCACCCCCTTGTCCCGAAGAAGAGCGCAGCCTCTACCATCGAATGACAAATTATTGTGATACAACAATTTAAGTTCATTAGTTGCCACGCAATCTTCAAGCCTGTATCATGAAGTTTATCTTCTCGAAACAGGAAGTTTAATTTCTCGAAGTAGGAGGCCGGATGGACATTGATTCAGTTGGTTTAGAACGCGCCTTGGATGCTCTTGGCCAACTCCTTGCTGACCGACAGCACCATCATGAAGTCGTTGCTATTGGAGGCGGAAGCTTGCTTCTTTTAGGACAAATTAATCGACCCACAAAGGATCTCGACCTTGTTGCTCTCGTGGCAAATCAGGAGCTTATTTCCGCAGATCCTCTACCGTTAAGCTTGCTTGAAGCAGCAGAAGAAGTTGCTAACGCTTTAAACCTGGGAAAAAATTGGCTCAACCCTGGACCCACTTCTCTTTTAGGGGCAGGGCTTCCACAAGGATTCTCAACCCGCATGCATACGCGTCATTACGGCGGACTAACCATTCATTTAGCCGGACGTTTGGATCAGATTTGCTTGAAGCTGTACGCCAGTGCAGATCAGGGTCCAGACAGCAAACATTTCGCTGATCTTAAATCCTTACAGCCAACTCAAAGCGAACTACAAATTGCTGCTCGTTGGTGTATCACACAAGATGTATCCAAGCCATTTGCTGAGGAATTGGAAAGCGCGGTGAATGCTTTTGGATTGAACCATGCCGACTCTTAGCGAAACGCTCGACCAATGTCTGCTCGATCTCGCTTGGAGCCTGTGGACTGAGCTTGGTGTGGCAGGGGTATATCGCAAGCATCAGCAATTTCTCATTGCTCCAGAAGAGCTCATCCTTTTGACTTCTGTACTTGGGAGTAGAGATCCTCGCCTACGCGATGAGGCAATGGATTGGTGCAGTCGCAATCATCAATGGATTGCTGTCAGTCGTCTTAAAACACTTGCCAAGGCATGGGAAAATTTGGTTGCTGAGCCATTTTCCCTCTTTGCTGCGACCTTGAATGCGCTTACAAAAGCGAATTGGCCTCTTTTCATAGAGGTATCACCTCGTCCTTTCAAAGCCAGCGGCAAGTCACAGCTCCCCAATTTTGAGAATCCTGCTCTCCTGTTATTTCGTCTGCGCGCTCTTTTTGGCGTCGGCGCGCGCGCCGATGTGATTGCATTTTTTTTAGCACAGCCAAAAACCGACTATGCCATTTCCGACACGACGGAAATTGGGTACACGAAACGCAATCTTGCGGATGTGCTCGAAGGCTTTGCTCTCGCTAAGATCTTTGAAACGTTCAAGGCTCGCAACCAAAGCCGTTATCGCTTTAGACAGCACAACTCATTCGTGGCTCTTCTCGCACCTCTCCCTCAATTCATGCCTTCATGGAGACACTGCTTAGAAGTATTATTGACTTTACGCGCGTGCATCCAGCGCGTGGAAAATAAATCGGAGGCCACAAGAGTGATTGAAATTCGCAATGTGCTGTCGGCTCTGCAGCCTTTGCTGCGGCGTCTGAAGTGGAAGCCGCCAAGTCTCAATGCTGATTTTCAGGTTTATTGGAAGACGTTTTCCGAATGGATTATGGACATTTCGAGGGACTTAAGCAAAGGTTCGTCGCTATTTTCTTAGCCATCCCCAAACCAACTTATAGGTAGTTATAGCCACTTATAGCGACTTTTCGCTATAAGTGGCTATAACTACCTATAAGTTGGCAAAACCGATGGATCCCATTAAAAATCCTTTCTCACCTGGAGCAGGCTCCCCTCCCCCTGAATTAGTGGGGCGCGAGCCCGATCTTGAACAAGCCCGCATTCTCTTAGGCCGCATTCAACAAAAAAAATCTGAAAAAAGCATGTTGCTTACAGGCCTTAGGGGGGTCGGCAAAACAGTATTGCTTAAAGAAATCCAGCACCTTGCAAAGAGGAGCGGATATCGGACGATTTTTATTGAGGCACATGAAGGCACGCCGCTTGGCTCATTGATGATTCCCTATCTTCGCGGACTCTTGTTTGACCTGAATCGGATGGCTGGAGTCAGCGAGAAGGTCAGGCGCGGCTTGGCAGTGCTTCGCAGCTTTATTGGCGCCATCAAACTGACTGTGCACGATGTTACAATTGGCATCGATATCGAGCCGGAAGAGGGTTCAGCGGATAGCGGCGATTTGGAGGTCGACCTGCCTGACCTTTTCATCGCAATTGGAGAAGCGGCTCAAGATCGCAACTGCTCAGTTGCGATCTTGATCGATGAAATTCAGTACTTCAATCAGAAAGAGCTCGGCGCGCTGATCGTGGCAATGCATAAAGTACAGCAAGAGCGGCTTCCTTTAGTTCTCTTTGGGACAGGTTTACCCGTATTGCCAAGCCTTGCAGGAGAAGCAAAGTCGTATTCAGAACGTCTGTTTAATTTCCCAGATATCGGAGCGCTGTCGCAAGCAGATGCCGCAAAAGCCCTAAACGAACCTGCGCGAGCAGCTGGCGTTGTTTTCGAGCGCGCCGCTCTAGAGGAAATCTACCGTTTAACAAAAGGGTATCCGTACTTTCTTCAAGAATGGGGGTACCAGTCATGGAATCTAGCGCCAGCCAGCCCGATCACTTTAAAAGTCGTTCGAGAAGCCACAAGCGCTGTCATTCGTCGCCTCGACAAGAATTTCTTCAAAGTTCGCTTTGAACGATTGACTCCCAACGAAAAGTTCTTTTTGCGCGCCATGGCCGAACTGGGCCCTGGAACGCATCGCATTGGAGAACTCGCCGATCTTTTAAAAATGAAGCCCACCAGTCTCAGCCCCGTTCGAGCCGATTTGATCAAAAAGGGGATGATCTACAGTCCCGCCTATGGGGAAATCGCTTTCACGGCGCCTTTTTTCGACGAATTCATGATTCGAGCGATCCCCGACTTGAAATCGCCATCATAATCTTTATTTTAATATTGACAAATACAAGATTATCAGCAAAAATTTATTTCGCAAAAACAATTAAAGGCGAATATTTTTATGGCTTCTTGTTATTTTTACTTCAAAGACACGGCAAACTTCCGGGCAGACGCGCGAACTAGAGAAACTAGGTACCCTAAGCTCCTTACTGAGCAGCCCAAGGGGGTTTGCAGTATCACTTTTTCTCTGTTGGACAACAGAAGCCTAAACTCCCTTTCTCGCGTATCGAAAGCTTGCCAAACGCAAATGCAAACTCATGCGGATGATTTATTTGCTCATTACTCAGCTGTCCAGAGGCACGATGGCATTACGGTATGTCCTTTTTCAGAAATGCACGTACACGATCGATATGTGTTTTCTAAAAAGATCAAACGGAAAATTGCCGTAACACCTTTGGTTTTCAGAAAACTGGAAATTATCCGGACTTATTTAAATGGACCGGCGCCGCTCAGCAGAGTCGATATTATCTGCGGTAACGAGAACACTGGAATGAATCTGATTACCTGGCTTGCGCATGTAAGTGTCGAGATAGGGTTTCCTCAAAATTCTGCTAGAGCTGCTTATTCAGCTCTCAACCAAGCGTTTAAACTCGGAGCTGATGTAAAAAATAGAAAAGGCAATGATTACCTTGGGGTAAAAGGAGATCCAATAAACTTTATCTACCGTTTGGACGCACGTCTCAGTCGTCTCCCCCCCGAGAAGTACCCAGCATACGCACGCACCATGCTCTTATTAATCAAGTATGCCGGTGAAGATTATGACCACTTGCCGCAACTACTAGGCATTACACCGGAAAGAGACCTTCAATGCTCCACAAGCACCACTTCAACCACAACAACAACAACGACGACAGCGACCCATCACAAGCACCCACCTCACTCCAACCACAAGTCGTGACCTCTCAAATCACCTCTACATAAGGCGCGTCGCTATTTCCCAAGCCATGCATGCAGCTGCTCTGGCGTAACTCCGAGCCCAGCGATCCGGATTTCATCGAGAATCTCGAGATCCTCTGCTAGATCTTGTAAAAATGGCTCGCGATCTTCTGGCGGGATTAACGCGTTCGCTTCAGCCAATGCGTATTCTTTCCATTCCGGCTCTGTGGACAAGCATTGGAGAATGATCTGACGAACAACAGCGCGGCGTTGCTGGCGATAGCGAACGCGAATCTCGTCGAATCCCACTGCTTTCATCGTGGAGTCGTACAGAGCGCAGGTTCGCATGTAAGAGAATGCGTACAAATCGACCATGGGACGGATGTCTTGCAGTTCGTAAATCGCAAGCAATGCGGCTGTGTAATCTTCCTTGTCAACATCGTTGAAAGACAAGGGAACAAGGTTCTCTTTGATGAGCGGAATATTCGCACTGAGTCGAGCCATCCGTTTATTCACATCGAGAAATGCTTGTAGATAGCTGAGATGCGCGAGGAGGAATATGCTTTGCTCATAAGGGTTTTGAATGCGCGCGGCTTTTGCTAATACCTTCTCGAGTTGGTGCTCCAGCCGTTTTGGACTCTCAAAGGGAACGTAGGTCGAGCCGCCGATGCGGACACTTTGGTCGCGCACTTTGCCGGCATAGCAAAAGTCTACCAGTTGCTCTGCAAGGAGATAGTGCACTGTACAAATGACCTCTTTCGTCACAGATAACCGGGGAGCTTTGTCTACCAAATATCGGATTGCTTCTTTGTGATTGAGGATCATCAACCTCTCTATCTCTAACTTTCCTTCCGCGCCTTTGCCTTGAAGAATCAATCGCTCTGTATCCAGCAATGAATAGGTGTTCCCTTCGAGCCTTGAAGAATTGTAAGAAAGATCAATGAGTAAACGGTTGAATATGTGATGCGCGTAAGTGCCTGCTGGTTCATGGTCTTTGGAACGCTTGCCCGCTGTGTAGAGCCGCTCTCTTAAATTCGAGGAAATGTAAAACGTCGTGTTGGGTTCGTACGCGTCGATCCATTCGTCTGCATAAGCAACCGAGAGACGTTGAAACAAAGGTTGTCGAACGTAAGCGATCGCTTGAGCGCTTTCTGGGGTGAAGCAAGCGCTGGAAATGGTCTTCGTAGTCTGAACGACCTGATATTTGGTGTCCCGGCCGTCCCCGATTCGTTCAAGAACGCCCTCTGCCACCATCTCGGAAAGCCAGCGCCGCACAGTCCTCTCTACATAGCCTGTACCCAAGGCTAAGAGCAAATCCTGAATGCCAAGCGGCTGCGTCTGCTGACTGATCAGGTGGAAGACCGCCATTTTTTTGTCTCTCATAAGCCACATTTTATCTTGAATCCGGCCATTTTTTCCATTAATTTTTGGCCGGATTGGCCGGATTCCCCTGTTTTTTGGCCAAATTAGCCGAAAAATGGCCGGATTCGAGGCCTTTTTGGCCGGAAGTGGCCGGATAATCGGGAATATTTGGCCGGATGGAACGGCCGCCCTAACGCGGAGCGTCGGGCAGCCCGATCGCGTCGCGCAAGGCCTGCTTGGTCGCTTCCCTTCCAATGAGGGCGAGCGATTCGGTGAGGGGAATCTTCTTAGGGCAGACGCGGACGCAGTTTTGGGCGTTGCCGCAACCGGCGATTCCTTCTTCGCTGAGGGCGACTCGGAGGCGCTCGGATTTTTCGAGCGCGCCGGTGGGGTGGGCGTTGAAGAGGCGCATTTGGGACATGGCGGCGGGGCCCATGAAGGGCGAATTTTCGTTGACTTGAGGACAGCTTTCACTGCAGCAACCACAGCTCATGCAGGTGGAAAGAGTGTACATCGCTTCTTGAACCTCAGAACTGATT
>CAYGHT010000057.1:0-8989 GCA_964349755.1 uncultured bacterium | reverse complement strand
GGAACCGGCACCGTCACGGTGAACGGCATCGCAGGACAAGACATCGCCTCAAGCGGCGTTGTGCTCAGTGGCGGCGGCGCCATCACTGCCACCAACGGCGCCATCCAAGTGAGCGGCGTCGCTGCGAATTCAAGTGGTGCTACCTACGGCGTCAGCATCAGCGGCGCAACCTCCAAGATCAACACGACAGGAACCGGCGCAATCACCGTCCAAGGCGCAAGCGCTTCAACCAACGCAAGCGCCGGTGGCATCAACATCGCCTCAGGTGGCGCCGTCACCACGGCAGGCGTTGGCACTGTGACGCTCCTCGGCGTTCAGAATGCGCGCATTGTGCTTGGCTCTTCCACCGTGACGTCGACAAGCGGCGCTGTCACCGTCACAGGGCCTGTGTTGCTCACCGCGAGCACGGCCAATTTAAGCGGAGTGGGTTTGAGCTTTTCAAGCACGATCGATGGGGCGTTTGCGTTGTCTGCTGCTGCGGGCAGCGGCGCGCTGACGCTTGGAGGCGCGGTGGGCTCCACCACACCGCTCACAGGCTTTACCACGAGTGGGACGTCGTACAGCATCGGCGGCGACATCACCACCGCGGGCGGCGCCATTAGCATGGCGGGCGGCCCCGTCACATTGACCAATTCGTCGGCCATCACATCTGGCAATGCGACGATCAACCTCACGGGCGCAATCACCGGCAGTGGCCGCAACTTGACGCTCAGCGCAGGCACTTCGACAACAACGCTGGGGAGCACCGTGGGAGCTGCTCTGACGCCCATCGGCATCTTCACCATGAATGGCTCCGGCCTCTCCAGTCATCTCGGCGGCGATGTCTTTGCAAGTGCGATCGCGCTGAACGCGCCGACAGTTCTCGATACAGCAATCCTTCTCGACACGAGCTTGGCAAAAGGGCCTGTCAGCGTCACGGGCACGCTCAATGGTGGACAGACGCTTCAGATCACGGCAGGCTCTGGCATCACCGCAGGAGCGGGAGATGTGACCTTTAGCGGCATTGTGGGAGGATCGAGCGCGCTCACATCGGCGACCATCAGCGCAGGGGCTGTCGCGATCAACGCAGATTTTGCGACGAGCGGCGCTACGGCGATCACACACACAGGCCTACTCAACATTCCGACGGGCGTTACGCTCGCCGCAAACGGCGGCTTTAGCGAGTCTGGCACCGGCGGCACTGTGAGATTAGGCGTGAGTCTCACGACAGTGAACTCGGCCATCGCATTCAACACACCGGTAACCTTAACCGCTGCAGCGAGCTTGGCAAGTACGGGCGGCGCCATCAGCTTTGCGGCGACAAGTCCAATTACGGGTGCGTTTGGGCTCAGCATCAACTCCGGCTCTGGAGTGCTGACACTCGGCTCTCTAGTCGGCTCTCCCCAAAATCCCATCGGTGCGCTCAGCATCACGAGCACCCATGCGACCGGATTGACATTGACGCACCTCAACATGTACGCAGCATCGCTCGCGATGCAATCGCGCGTGGTGCTATCAACCGGGCCGTCGCTGATCGACACGAGCGCATCGAATGGAGCAATCACATTCGACTCGACCAGCACCATCAATGGAGGCCAGAACCTCACGCTGAGTGCTGGCAGCGGGGCGATCTCCTTTGGAGCGGCGATTGGAATGAGCACGGCGCTTGGCACACTGAGCGCGACCTCCACGAATGCGACCGGCGTCACAATTGGCTCAGGCGTCGGCACCCTCGTTGCGGCCGCTGTTTCCTTGAATGGAACGGTTGCGCTCGGCGGCACAACCACAGTCGATACGAGCGCTGCAAATGGAAACATCTTCTTTGGCGGTGCGATCAATAACGGCGTTGCTTTAACGCTCGCGGCTGGAACTGGAACCATTACGCTGACCGGCAACACAGGCGGGACGACGGCGCTGACCAGCCTCACAGTGTCGTCTGCCGCCATCTTGAATCAAAATGGTTCGGTGAGGACGACGGGCAACATCAGTTACACAGGAACCACACTCAATCTAGGCGGCAATCTAACCACCACGACCAATGGCGACATCACTCTGGGCGGCACTGCGGTGTTGATTGGAACCACCACCATCGATGCAAGCGCTTCCTCAGCACCTGGCGGCGACGTGACGTTCACCGGCGCGGTCGACGGCAATTTTGCGCTCACAGTCAATGCGAATGCGACGACAGGGGTCGTGACGCTCAACGCGGATCTGGGACTCAATGCACCGCTTGGGGGGGTGACCATCACTGGTTCTACCATCAGTCTTGGACAAGATATTTTCACTCATGATAGTCCCGTCGCTCTCAACTTGCCCGTGACGCTCACGGCTCCGATTTTCATCAATACAGGCACAACGGGGGGCAACATTCAGTTCGGCAGCAGTCTCATCGGCACACAGAATTTGACGCTGGCGGCCGGCACAGGCGCAATCACGTTTTTAGCGGCGGCGGGAACTTCGCCCGCGCTCAATGCGCTCACCATTCAAAGTGGGGGAAGTGTCACGGCCTCCTCCACCATCAATGCGTCGACGATCGTTCAAAGCAATGTCTCTGGCACAGCGGCGTACAACGGCCTTCTGACCACTACTGGTGCGTTGAATCTCGCTGGCTCTGCCATCACAATCGCTGGCGGCGCGAACGTGGGCGCAGCGACCACACTCACCCATTCCACGATGCTGACACTCAGCGGGCCCATCGCTAGCACGGGCGCGTTCACGGAAGCTGGCGGCGGCACCGTGCTGCTGGGGACCACAGTCACAACCTCGAGCCAGCCCATCACCTTCAACGATCCGATCTCTCTTGTCGGCGCAAGCGCGATCTCCAGCGGTGCTGGGGCGTCGAGTGTGACGTTCAACGACCGGATCGATGGAGCGCAGACGCTGAGCGTTACATCGGCGGCAGCGACCTTTGGCGCGCGCGTTGGCAGCAATGCGACCCCGCTCACCTCGCTCACAGTCACCGCGACGTCCATTAGCGTGGCTGCCAATCAGACAGCGAGCGCATTGAGTTATGTGGGCCCTGTTGTTGTGACCGCTCCAGTCACTTTCAACAACCGCGGCACTAGCGCGACCAGCTTTAGCAGCACCATCACCGGCAATTTCCCACTCAAAATTCTTGCGCTCACCGCTCCCATTTCAGTGAGCGGAGCGATCAGCACAGCAGGAGTCGGAACCGATGGCGCCCCCATCATCATGACCGCCGGTGGCAATCTAACGCTTGGAGGCAACATCGACGCGTCGGGCACCAATGGAGGGGAGGTGTCGCTTGTCGCGCTCCCAGGATCCAACGGCTCGATCACCGTCCGCAACATCAACGCAACAGGCAGCACCGGCTCTGGTGGAGAAATCTCGCTTCAGCCCGATGAGGGCTACACGCCCAATGGGACGCTTGGCAATCAACCCAATGGCAAAATCCTCTTAGAAGGGACCACCTTGAATGCCTCAGGCGCCAGCGGCGCAAATGGATTGATCGCACTCGCTCCAAATGGAAGGGCCACTGCGATTAGCGTTGCGACCATCGTCAGTTCGACCGGCATCTCCGTCACATGTGGACCGTACGTCACAGGCCCCTTTGAAGCGATGACCTCCTTTGGCAACATCACCTTCTCACTCGGTAGCTACTCGACGCTTGGAGACATGGTTGCAATCGGCAACATCACCATCACAGCAGGAACCCAGACGCCAGCCAATTTCTTAATTTCCAGGCCCCCCATCAACTTGCTGCTCAGCACCGGAGTCCTCAATTTCGATCTCTCTCCCAACACCCACATTTTGTCCAATACGGCAGTCACCCTCAATGGCGGCCAGGCGCCCTCCGGACTCAACGTCGGCGTAGTTCCCACGTTAACGGCCGCCGATCTCGTCTTTACCCCCTCGTTCCTCGGAGCAGATCCCATTGTGTTGAATTTCGATTCAGAGGCGATTCCGCCACCCTCGCCGACACCCACACCGACTCCTTCAGACGTGACTCCGCAAGGCAGAACGCAAAATACGCTCGCCGTTGCGGATACCGAGATGGGGGACCTCTTGCCATTCTTCTGGCGAGGCGAGCATGTGCTCTTCTGGGGTCACATCTGTCCATGTGGTCGATGTGAGCTCTGCGAAGATCCCGTGGTGCAGTTCAATGCATTCATCTTTGAGAATGGGGTGCATTGAGGCGTTATGCAGTTTCCAGGGCGTACGCCAAGCAAAGTGCACTGAAATCAAACGTTAGATTTGTGCAGCTGGTTATGATCTGAATTCTCTGAATGTCAATTGAATAAAAATGTCTTAAAGCGCCGTATTTGTATTCGTCTTTGACAAAACACATGCCTACTTTTTCTAAGATACGACAAGATGCGAAGTTGTCACGTCTTGCCGTCGCCACAATCTTTTGGAGTGGTTTTTTATCTAGGGTGACATAGTTTCGCTGCATGGTGGCAAGTGCGTATTCTTTGACTAGAGCTGCAACGGCTTCACTTCCATATCCCTGTTTCCAATGAACGTGATGCAAAAGATAAGCGATTTCCGATTCTCCCGCGCTCTCTCCATGACCCAAAACAACGTGACCTACGAAAGCATTGGTTGTCCTCTCAAAAACAGCTAAACCGGAGTATGGATCTTGGTCCTTCCACCGTTTGACCCAACGTTTGATGCTGTCTTGCACTTCACCTTTTGTCTTTGTTTTTCCAGCCGCAAGTGTTTGCATTACCATTGCATCGCCGAACAAACTGGCATAACGGGTGAGTTCTTCTGGTGTGTTCTGAACCGACCGGATGTGCAATCTCTCGGTATAAATCGACACAGAAAGACCCTTATCGTTTGAGGAAAAAGTGATTTCCGAAGCTGTGTGCTGCTTAGGAAGAGTAGAAACTGTTGTAGTCGCGGAAGTCATGTATATCTCCTTGTCAATCAATAGAGTTTTGCTGTGCGGCTTAAAACTATACCATTTAGCGCTTAAGAAAAGCGAGCAGAAGAAGAGGGGCGATTGCGCTCAAGACAAGCTAGTGTCTACTTCAATAAGTTAGGGCTATTATTTGCCATGCCTTTTCCAGCCTGGCCTCATGCTCGCACTCAACAGCTTAAAAAAGCTGTATTCGCGCTCCGCATGTGGTCATGCAGAAAAATGCAAGGCAACTAATAGCCCTAACTTATTGAAGTAGACACTAGAGAGGAAAGAGAGGTAAGTTTCGCGAGTGACGAGCGTTCCTTTTATCTTAAGCTCGGATTCTGCATGGATTCCTTCGAGCACCGGCACGCTGTCTTAATAGCATATAATTAATTTTTAGTGACTTGCGTTGTGCAACCCCTGAATTTTAGTTTTTGTCGACAAAAAGCGATGTGGATCAAAATTCGATCTTTAAGCATAATCAGGGTTACGCTGAGACTGCGTCAGGATCGCAGGTTCGAGATTGGTTCTCGACTCAGCGTCATTTTCTATCCACGCTTCCTTTGGAAGCCTCACTAAGCCATAACCATCAATTTTTCCAGAATTAGGGTGTCTTCGAATGTTCTTGCTTATCAAGTCATACCATCGTCCGTCTTTGCTTTCGAAAAATCGCAAAATAGCGCCAACCACAAGATCCGAAAATTGAAGACCAATACTTTGATGGGATGGAGCTAAGAATAGTGTCTCAATTAAGTTGGAATATCTTAATGTGGTGTGTTTGTTTGGTTTTACAAGGTCTTGATGAAAATTTCTTAGTAATTTGTCCTGGCCTGGATTCCTATGATCGCATACAAGGATGCCATTAAAAGTGGTTCCGCTCGCTCGGCTCAAGTCTTGTAAATAAAACTGAAATCTTTCTATTAAAACTTTATAAGCCATAGAATAGATATGTTCAGGTGTGGTCTGCGGATACTTTGAATAGATTGTTGGAAGATGAGCTACAGAAGCAATTATTTTTGCGGAATTAAATTTTACAAGAGATTCCAATAGGAGTTTTCTGAGTTCATCTTTTTCTTCAAAGCTTAAATGAGAAAGAGGATTTTCTCTATCTCCTGGTTTTGGTTTTTTTCCGAACAAGCGCCATTTGATCTCCCCTTGTACTTTAAATTTTTCGCAAGCAGATGAAAATGAATCGTTCAACCTGTGCCACTGATCTCCGGGTATTACAGTTCCACCAAGTACAAAATGTGTTGTAGATCCGCTAGGATCTCCAGAATCGTCGATAAAGAAGAGATGCATAAACTTGGTAGTATGAGCCAAAAGAATTTTTTTTCAAAGAACGATACTGTATTCGGATTCTGCTTGTGCCAGAGTCATTCTATCTCTCTTTGCAAAGACACCTTGATCTAAAGGTGTCGTTCTCTGGAAGGATACCTTGTTCGTGGAGTTTGAAGCCCCAGTCGAGGCGGACAGCGACGTATGGATCGAGGGTGTAGCGGAGTCCAGGACCTGCGCCGATCAGGAAATCAGGGCTGGGCTCTTGGACAATGGCATTGTGATTGCGCCCGTATCCGTAGTCGACAAACGCGAGGAATTGGATTGCGTCTTTCATCGGTCTTCGGCGAATCATGGAGATGAGCGAGATGGGAGGCGTGCGGGCCTCTGCATTCATGAAAGTGCGGTATACACAAACAACCTTAAAAGTCGATTTTAGGGCGCTTTCACGCTGGCCAAAAACCGACTTTTGAGGTTGTTTGTGTATATACCACAGCAGAGCGATTTATCGAATTAGGCGTAAGCAGCGCGTGACTTTAGTCTTAGGTGAGAGCTAGTTGCACACGAAACGATTTTAGCAAGTGTTTTAATCGTGGGATTGCGGTGTTTGAAAGCTGAATACAAAGTAGACTTTGGGAGTTCAGCTTCTTCTTGTAAATCTGTTTTGTTGAGCGCGTAAACGTACGACTCGACCATTTCCATGACCCCTTCAGGATCGTTATTTTGCAAGCATTCAAGAATTGCTAAAGCGGTTTTTTTTGGATCGAGCAATTCTTTAAGCGGATGGTGCCGAATAACACCTTTTACTTTGTTCAGATCAAGCCGAGACAATTTTTCTAAGTAACCTCTCCGCTTTTTTGATGTCTTTGCTTTGCCCATTTTTATTTCCTCCAAACAAGAGAAGAACTTTGCAAACGTTCACAACGTTTTAGTAGCTCAATGTTGCGCTGAAGTGGACCATGCTTTTGCCGCCGGCAAAGAGCCTTTGTTCGTGGAGTTTGAAGCCCCAGTCGAGACGGACAGCGACGTATGGATCGAGGGTGTAGCGGAATCCTGGACCTGCGCCGATCAGGAAGTCGGGGCTGGGCTCTTGGACAATGGCGTTGTGATTGCGCCCGTATCCGTAGTCGAGGAACGCGAGGAATTGGATTGCGTCTTTCATCGGTCTTCGGCGAATCATGGAGATGAGCGAGATGGGAGGCGTGCGGGCCTCTGCATTGAAGATGAGTCCTTGGTCCATGTTGAGCTGATGCTCGTCATAGCCGCGCACGGTCGAGTGGCCGCCGATGCCCATTTGTTCGCTTGGCAAAAGGTTGCCAGAGGCCATCTGTCCGCGCATCCAGAGCGTAACCGTAAAGTCTTTGGGGAGCCGCTGGAGATGGCGCAAGCTGAGCGTCCCATAGACCCAATTATTCTTTGCACCGGGGCGCAGCGCCGTGAATTGGGCATCGCTTTGATTTGGCAAAATTGCCCCAGGGGACCAGTAGCCGTTCAAGTTCAATTCAGTTCTTCCCCGCGACCATTCTTTTGCAAGCTGCACTTCAGCAGCCAATTGCGACAAGTTCACCGTGTTAGCGAAATTCAAGAAGAGATCGCTGTACTCCACCGTGTTGTTTGTCACCTTGTAATCAAAGCCCAATGAACATTCAGCAGCAGCGGTATAGTGCATCTTCCACGGCACCGTGTATCGCATCGAAAACTGCCCGCTCTTTCCCCGGTTGTGCACGCTGGGAAACGCGAGATGGGCATGAAGTTTCGAGTAGCCGCCATACACGTTGAACACGTGCTTCCAGGGAAGAAGGGCGATGTACTGAAGCGTCGATGCTTGGAAGCTGCGCCAATCGTAGCTCGTCGTATATTGGTACGACAGAACGTGATCTAAGCCAAACACTTTGCCCCACGTCATCCCAGTAAATAGACGTTGTCGGTTCGTCGCAGCAATTCCCGTGTTGTCAGCCCCCGCATACACGCGCACGGGCCGCGAATCTTCTGTCGCCAAAATGACATCGGTCGTCCCATTTTCCTTGCCCGGCGCATAGATCATGTTGACTCTGCGAAACGGATTGCGGTTGATGAACTGCAAATCGCTCTGCAACCGATCGATGTTGATCAGATCGCCCGGCTCTGTCCGCACATAGCGGGTGAGCGCCTGATCGCCAAAGTATCGATTGCCCTCCGTTCGCGTCTCGCCAAGACGGGCCTTCGTCACAACAAGCTGCAATACGCCCGAACTAATCTTCTGACTTGGCACAGAGAGCAAAATAAACGGATCGTGCAAATCCTGAAAATAACGATAAATTGTCTGCTTAATCTCCTGGATTTTCTCCGTATACAGCGGCTGATGCAAATACACCGGATTGAGACGCTCTTCGAACGTCTCCATTGCACTCGGCAGATTAAGGCCCCGAATGCAAACGCCCTCAATCCCGTCCAGCTCGTCATCGCTCAACAAATCCTCCGAAGAATCGACCAGCACAATCCCTCTCAAATCGCGCACCAAAATCTGATGCTCCGCGACAGGTGGCGCCTCCGGCTCCTCAACCGCAAGCTCAAAGCCCGGAGGACACGCAGCATCCGGATCTTGGGGGAAGGAAGCGGTGTCCTCAAAGGTCGCGGCAATCGGCAGCTGCCCTTCGGAGTTTGTTTGCTCTTCGCAAATGGGTTCGGCCACTTGTTCTTCACAAGTGAGCTCAGGAGCTTGGGTCTCAGGAACACTGGCGACAAACTCTTGGGGCTCGGATTCTGTTGTTTGCTCAGCAGCAGCCTCAGCGATGTCTTCTTCGCAAGAAGCATCAGGCGCGCTGGCGACAAATTCTTGGGATTCGGAATCTGCTTTTTGCTCAGCAGGAGCCTCAGCGATGTCTTCTT
>CAYGHT010000056.1:0-8994 GCA_964349755.1 uncultured bacterium | reverse complement strand
CTTCGTTTGTGCGAGTTTCCTGTAAGCGCTGCAGCGTTTCTAAAGACGCCCTGGCATTTGCCAGCTGGGCCCACGTGGTCTCGAGCTCATGGGTGCTGACTCCTGCAAATTCGTCGAGGAGGCGGCGTTGCTCCTCTTCAGCGTAGAGGCTAAGCGAGCTACTCTGATCCACCAGCTCGATGCAGCGCTCGAGGCGGGTCCTGAGCTCTTGCAGGGTCACTTGCGCATCGTCGATGAAGATGCGGCTTTTGCCATTTGCGCTGATCTCGCGGCGCAACGTGAGCTCTTCGGGAAGGCGAAGCGTCGCTTCGAGCAAGGCCCGTTTGGATCCTGCTCGCACCAGTTCGGATCCCGCCCGCTCGCCTAAAATCAGACGAATGGCGCTCAAGATCGCCGATTTACCGGCGCCTGTTTCGCCTGTGATGATGTTGAGTTTGGGGCCAAAACCGATTTCTGCTCGCTCGATCAGCATGAAATTTTCGATGAGGAGCCGCTCGATCATAGCTCATTTGCCGTCTTGAAATGGACTTTTGCAACGGAGTTGAGGATCTCTCGGCCCGATCTTGCGACGAGGGTGCGCGCCGCTTCTTTGACCGCCTCGGAGGCGCCTTTGGGAAGACGGAGGCTATGCTCCTTGCTGAGCGACTCCATGCCGTCTAAAAATGCCGCCCGCGCCAAAATGGATGCGCCCGCGACGACGACGTCTTCTTCGCCGCGCACTCGTTGTTCCAAATGGACGTCGAGCTTTTTTTGCTGGAGTTGGCGCTCGACGACGCTTTTGTCCGCAAATTGGTCGAGGATCGCTTCCTTGCATCCCGTTTTCTGACTCAAATCGCCAAGGGCTGCCACGTGGGTCCAGGCGAGCAGGCGATTTAAGTTCTTGAACTTTGCGTGTAGCTCGTTGTACTTCGTTGGAAATAAGCGGATCACGGTGAACGCAAATTCCGGGCGTATCTTGTTTGCAAGCTTTAAAATGGCGTCGTCGCTAAATCGTTTGGAGTCGCGCACTCCCCACTCGATGAGCTTGAGAATCCCTTCTTCGCCTGCATAGAGTCCAGCCACACAAAGAGGCCCAAAAAAATCGCCCTTGCCCGCCTCGTCCAGGCCGATCCGGGGCGTCAGATTTGCGTGCGCTACTGGATGAGAAAACCGGAACTCTTGCAAGATCTCGGGCTCGAGATAAAATTCGATGAACGGCCCCATTTCTTTGCCCTGAACAGTGAGCTTGCCCGATTCGTAGAGTGTGCAGGAGATGCCCGGCTTTTTTGCAGAGAAGACGGTGTAGGGCGGCTTGGAGAGCTCGAACCCTTGTGAGAGGAGATCGGCTTTGAGCTTCTCTCCAAGCGCAAGTTCGATTTTTGCTGAGAAACACGACGTCATGGCCCCATCTTAAGGCGTTCAACTCGACTTTGCAACTTTTTTGGCTTAGCCACCCAAGGTCCAAAAAACTCGCAAAGCCGAGTTGGACGGAATTGCACAAGGGTGCTACGATCATCCCTTGCACAACATACGGAGCTACCCATGTCAGACAGCCTCAAGAAAATGGGCGAACAATTTCGCCACAAACGCGAAGAGATGAGCCTGACCCTCAAAGAAGTTGAAAATGCGACCTCGATCCGGATGCTCTACATTCAGGCGATCGAAGAGGGGAAAGTGGGCCAATTCCTTTCCGCCGTATACGCGCTCGGATTCATCCGCCAGTACGCAGGTTTTCTCGGATTTGATCTTGAGAAGCTCACCAAAGAGCACCCAGACGCCTTTCGCCACTTGCCTGAAAAACAAGACTTTGCCTACGGCATCGGAACCTTGGAGGCGCGCGGCAACCCCAGCGGCTCTGTCAATTGGATGCCCAATCTCTTATGGGGTTCTGCGATCATTCTTCTTGGCGTCTGCGGTTGGTTTTTCGCAAAGGCCATCGGAATTTTCTAAACGTTATAACCACTAAAGAGCACAGAGGACTAGAGAGGCGCGAAGCGCGCATTTTCATCCTCTTTTCTCTGTGCTCTCTGTGGTTATAACTTTCTGTTTTTCGCAAAGGCCATCTGGATTTTCTAAAAATTATAACCACAGAGAGCACAGAGAACTAGAGAGGCGCGAAGCGCGCGTGTTTGTCCTCTTTTCTCTGTGCTCTCTGTGGTCTCTGTGGTTATAACTTTTTGTTTTCTGGATTTTCTAAAAATTATAACCACAGAGAGCACAGAGAACTAGAGAGGCGCGAAGCGCGCGTGTTTGTCCTCTTTTCTCTGTGCTCTCTGTGGTTATAACTTTCTGTTTTATGCTGTCAATCACAGCATCGCTGAAAAGTAGTTGACCTCCCAGAATCGTTCGCGCTATGGTTGGGACTTATGCAGCTTGAGCAACTCGGCGATTACGTCATTCAGAAGCAACTGGGACGAGGCCCTTTTGGGGCTGTATTTCTCGCCGAACATAAATTCATCAAGCGCAATTTCGCGCTCAAAGTTCTTCCTGAAGAGCTGTTTGGCGATCCCCACTTTTGCCGCCGCTTTGAAATGCAAATTGCGGAGATTGCGGCGCTCGATCATCCCAATATCATCAAAATTCACAACGTCTCGTTTCAAGCGTCGCACGCGTATCTCGTGATGGATCCGATTGTCGATTCATTTGGCCAGACGATGGATTTGCATCGCTATCTTCAGCTGAAGGGCAAGGTGCTTACGGAAGAGGAACAAGAGACGCTCCTCGGCCAGATCGCCTCGGCGATCGATTATGCACACGAAATGGGCGTTGCACATGGAGGCGTGAAGCTTTCGAACATCCTCGTTGCGCTCGACGGGCATGGAGTGAAGCTGATGCTGAGCGATTTTGGAATTAGCCGTTTGGTGGGAGAGAATGTGGCGTTCTCGCTCATTGCTGAAGAAATTCGCCACTCGCTGACCCTCAGCCCCGCTGAGAGTCCCCGCGTTGCAGCGGCGCGCCGTGCATTCACCACCAGTTTTTCCTTTTTAGCTCCCGAACAAAAAGCATTGGAAAATGATCTGAATTTAAGCCGATGCGACGCTTATGCATTTGGCGTTTTGGCCTACTACGTTTTGATGGGAAAAATTCCCGAAGGCGCCTTTGATTTGCCCTCGCGCGTTCTCGCCAATCACTCGTTGAACTGGGATCTGCTCTTGAATCGCTGTCTCCAAGTCAATCCGCACGTCCGCCCGCAGAAGTTGACGATTGCGATGAATGAGTATTTGCGCGCGCCCAAATCGGTTCCCAAAGAAATGCAATCGCTAGAGGAACTTACGCCTGTGGTTGAAAATACACTCCAGATGGCGTTTGAGTTTAAAGCGGCCCCTGAAAAGCCGATGGGATCTGCGACAGAAAGCTTAAAGCCTAAGCTCCAGCCCGCAGAAATCACCCGCCCTGAATACGAACCCGATCCAGCCTCCATTTTTCAGCGCGAGCTGCTCGTTTCTCACTACGAGCCGAAGAAAGTCGAAGTCAAAGAAGTCGAGCCGATTCTGACCGAAATGATCATCGTTCCTGGAGGCTCTTATTCGCGGGGGAGCAACGAGGGCGCTCGCGACGAAATGCCCCGCCACATGGTCAGTTTGCCAAGCTTTGCGATGGACATCCATCCAGTCACCAACGAACAATTCGTCCGCTTTTTGCAAGCCATGGGCGGAGAAAAGGATCGCAACAACAACGACATCATTCGCCTGCGCGATGCCCGCATTAAGCGCTCCGGCGGCAAGTTGATCATCGAGTCGGGCTACGCCAAACACCCCGTTGTCGGCGTCACCTGGTATGGCGCCACCGCCTACGCTCGCTGGGTCGGCAAACGGTTGCCAACGGAGGCGCAGTGGGAAGCTGCTGCCAGCTGCGGCCGCGAAAACTTTGCGTATCCAACGGGCATCGATGTCGAACGAGCGCAAGCCAATTTCTTCAGCTCCGACACCACGCCTGTGATGAGCTATCCGCCCAATGCGTTTGGCCTCTACGACATGGCTGGCAACGTCTACGACTGGTGCCAAGACTGGTATGCCTACAATTACTACGACGCCTCTGCACTCGAACCCACAAATCCATCGGGTCCGCCGCAGGGCGTCTACCGAGTCCTCCGAGGGGGTTGCTGGAAAAGCTTGAAAGAAGACCTACGCTGCGCCCATCGCCACCGCAATAATCCAGGCGCTGTGAACGGCACGTATGGGTTTCGTTGCGCTGCAGACGTGAGCCCCGCAGGATGAACCCAGGTGAAAAAGTATTCCGCCTTGAGAAAAAAAGTCTCAAGCGCGTACTTGGGGTGAGCGATCTCTTCGCCGTCGGATATGGCGATGTGGGCTCCTCCATCTACTACGCCCTTGGTGCAACCGCGCTCTTTGCATTGGGAGCAACCCCGATCGCGATGGCGATGGCGGGCTTTGTGTTCATCTGCACGGCGCTCTCGTATGCAGAACTTGCGTCCACATTTCCTGAACCTGGTGGATCGGCGACGTTCACTCGCTATGCATTCAACGACCTGATCTCGTTCATCGCCGGGTGGGGCTTGCTACTCGATTACATCGTGACGATGGCGATTTCTGCGTTCACCATCCCACCGTACTTGCAGGGAGTTTGTAAATTCTTCGGCTTTCCAGGGATCTCTTCGACCTCAGCTCAAATCGCGACGACCATCGGCATTCTCGCAGCACTTTTTTTCATCAATCTCGTCGGCGTTAAACATTCGGGCCGTCTCAGTTTTCTGCTCGCCGTTCTCACAGCAGTGAGCCAAGCGTTCATCGTCGCTTTTGGCGCCCTTTTCTTGCTCAATCTGCCGCACGTCTTCGATCAGCTTCGCATCGGGGTCGCAGGCGTATCGTGGTCGCCGAGCTGGCCCGAATTCTTCAAGGGCGTAGCGATGGCGATGGTCGCCTACACAGGGATCGAAGCGATCGCGCAGCTTGCAGGGGAGACCAAAAAACCAGCAGTGTCGGTCCCCCGTGCAATCAAGCTCACGGTCGCCGTGCTCATCGTCCTTTATTTGGGGATTTCGCTCGTCGGCATGTCGGTGATTTCTCCCCAAGAGCTCGGAACGACCTATCTCGAAGATCCAATCGCTGGCATCGTGGCCAGCTTTCCCATCGGCGGCACTTGGCTTAGCCCTTGGGTCGGGCTGATCGGCGCGATCATCCTGCTCGTCGCCTCCAACGCAGGCCTGCTCGGCTGCTCAAGACTCACCTTTTCGATGGGCCAGTATTATCAGGTCCCTTCTGCGTGCTATAAAATTCACCCTCGCTTCCGGACGCCCTACGTTTCGCTCGCCATTTTTACCGTTTTGAGCTCGCTCGTGGTCTTGATGAGCCGAGGCAAAATGCTCTTCCTCGCCGACCTCTACAACATCGGCGCGCAAATCGCTTTTTTTTCCACACACGTCGCGCTTATCGTGCTCCGCATTAAAAAACCCCAGCTGGAGCGCCCCTATCGAGCGCCGCTCAATATTTCTGTCGGCAAAGGCCGAAGCGTTCCGCTCACAGCCATCGTCGGCGCGCTCTGCAATTTCGCCGTCCTCATTCTCGTGCTGATCACAAAGCCCGACGGACGTTACGTCGCCATCGGCTGGATGGCCCTTGGGCTAACGATGTTTTGGCTCTATCGCAAGAAAAAGAAGATTGAGCTCACAGGCCAGCTCCAAGTCGAGATGGTGAAAATCCCCCAGTATGCACCCATGCATCTGAAGAACATTTTGGTCGCTACCAGAGTGTCGGACAACACCGAAGCCCTCCAAACTGCCTGTCAGCTTGCCTCTTTGCATAAATCCCAACTCACCGCAGTCCACGTTGTAGAAGTTCCAGACGCCCTCCCAATGGACATCGGAATGCTCCAAAGCGAGAAGTTAGGGGAGCGCGCATTGAAGCGCGCCCAGGCGATCGCAGGAGAATACAACGTATCGATGAAGCTCGAGCTTGTACACGCCCGCTCGATCGAGCTTGCCATCGAAACACTCCTCGAGTCAGGAACGTTCGATCTCGTCGTCATTGGCGCCGCCCAAGAAGAGCTCGCGCATGAGTGGAGGGTCGCAAGCAGCACCAAGAGGCTGCTCGAGCACGCTCCTTGCCGCATGCTATTTTGCCGCTCCATATAAGTGACAGGCGACGCTTCGACCGGGGGCAACCTCAACGAGCTCAGGAGTCACCGTGTGGCAGGCGGCCATAGCATACGGGCAGCGGGCGCGGAAAGGGCAGCCTTTTTGAGTCACTAGCGGGGAGGGCGGTTCGCCGATTAAACGGAGTCGTTGCCTTTCTTTCTCTTGGGGAAAGTCGGGAAGCGGCACGGATGCGATCAAGAGCTTGGTGTAGGGGTGCAGGGGAGTTCGAAATAGCTCTTCTGCGCCCCCAAGCTCGACAAACGAGCCGAGATACATGACGGCGATTCGGGTGGAGAGGTAGCGGACCATTGCCAGGTCGTGCGCGATGAATAGGTACGTCAGCGATAGCTCTTTTTGCAGTCGCTGCAGCAACGTTACGATTTGCGCTTGGATGGAGACGTCGAGCGCTGAAATGGGCTCGTCGCAGACCAAGAAAGTAGGAGATAGCGCAAGCGCCCGTGCAATCCCAATCCGTTGGCGCTGACCACCGCTAAATTCATGGGGAAAGCGATCTTTGGCATTTCCTCCGAGACCGACCAGATCGAGCAGCTCATCGACTCGATCGGGAAAGCCGTGAATGAGGAGCGGTTCTCGAATGAGATCGCCCACGGTCATCCGCGGGTTGAGCGATGAATAGGGGTCTTGGAAAATCATCTGGATTTTCTGACAAAGGGCTCCCGTTTTAGAGTGGGTGATGTCGCGCCCTTCGAAGAAAATTTCACCTTGGCTGGGTTTTTCAAGACGAACGAGGAGACGCCCTAGCGTCGACTTGCCACATCCGCTCTCTCCAACAAGTCCGAGAATTTCGCCCGGCTCAATTGAAAACGAGACGTCGTTGACCGCGACAAGTCGGCGCTTGCCCAGAGGAAATACTTTTGTGAGTCCACGAACTTTGACTTTAGAGCCGGTTTCATCTCTCATTTTCACCTAAGAACCTCATCATCAGGATTTACCACAGAGGACACAGAGGCGCGAAACGCGCATTTTTTTTCTCTTTTCTCTGTGTCCTCTGTGCTCTCTGTGGTTATAATTTTTTTGCAATCAACGACCCTGTGATCGTTCAACAATTTCCAGCAATTCGCATTCTTCACGCGGGGCGGTTCTCGTTTGCAAATGTCCATGGCGTAAGGGCACCGTGGAGCGAATGCGCACCCCAACGGCGGCTTGAATAGATTCGGCGGCGTGCCATCAATTGGGATGAGCCGTTCAGATTTTGGTCGATCGATGCGCGCAGTTGCCTGAAGCAGCATTTGCGTATAAGGATGTTGGGGTCGCAGCAACACATCCTCAACCAGCCCTTCCTCCACGATTCTCCCTGCATACATGACGAGCACTCGATCGCACACGCTCGATACGACATTGAGATCGTGCGTGATCAAGACAAGCGCAGTGTGGAGCTGCTTTTGCAGACTTTTGAGCAGATCTAAAATTTGGGCGGAGATCGTGACATCGAGCGCCGTCGTCGGCTCATCTGCGATCAATAAAGAGGGGCTGCAGGTAAGGGCCATGGCAATGAGGACGCGCTGACGCATTCCGCCGCTGAGCGCCGCCGGATATTGGTGAACCCTCACTTCGGGAGCCGGGACCCCAACGAGATGGAGCCATTCGATTGCTTTTTGAAGCGCAACAGATCTCGATGCGAGGCCGTGATAAACCATTGCCTCAGCGATCTGAGCGCCAATCGTCATCGTCGGATTGAGCGAGGCCATCGGGTCTTGGAACACCATTCCAATTTCTTTGCCCCGAAAAAGGCGTAGCTCTTTTTCTGATTTCTTGAGCAGATCCTCTCCGTGAAATAGAGCGCGCCCCTCAATTGTGCAAGCAGGGGAGAGGCGTGTGAGCGCTTGAACTGCACTGCTCTTGCCGCAGCCCGACTCACCTACGATTCCAACCGATTCGCCAGCAAAAACTTGGAATGAAATTCCTCGCACTGCATGGAGTTTGGCTCCATGAATTGAAAAGAAGACGTGCAGATCTTGAACGTCGAGTACCGGATCTTTCATCGCCTGAGCCTCGGATCGAGTGCATCGCGGAGCGCATTGCCCAAAAGATTGAAGCAGAGCATCGTGATCGTGATCATCGCCGCGGGGAAAAAGAGGCGCCACGGATAATAGCGCATCGCGCTCAACGCATCATTCACCATGACGCCCCAGCTTGCAGCGGGCGCCTGAACGCCGAGTCCCAAAAAGCTCAAAAACGCCTCCGTGAAAATCGCCGTCGGGATAGTCAGCGTCAGCGTTGCAACAATGGGGCCAATCGCATTGGGGAGTAGATGCCGAAATAAAATTCTCATGGGGGAGGCGCCAATGATGCGGGCCGCTGCTACATAATCGTTCCCTTTTAGCTGCAAGATCTGACCTCGGATGATGCGGGCCATGTTGATCCAGCCGGTGAACGTCATCGCAATGAGGATCGTTCCAATGCCGGTGCCTCGAATGACTGTCAGGAGAATGACGACCAGAAGATAGGGGATCGAATAGAGGACATCCGAAATGCGCATCAAGAGCTCATCGACTTTGCCACACGCGTACGCCGCAACGGAACCCCAGAGCACGCCAAAGGCGACGTCGATGGTGGCCGCAGCAACTCCAATGAATAGCGAAATCCGCGCTCCCCACCAGATTCGGATGAACAGATCCCTTCCCAGCTCATCGGTTCCAAACCAAAACGTTGAGCAAGGAGGGCGATTTTTCCATTCGAGTTGGATGTCGGAGTACGAGTGAGAAGAGAAAAGAGGAACGGTGAGAGAAAGGAATGCAATCGCCCCCAAAACCCACAGCGTGATGAGAGCTGGCCGATTCGCCTTGAATCGAAGCCACGCATCGGCCCAATAGGAAAGAGCGGGCAGATCATTCGACATGGAGCTCCTTCAGTGTCGCGCTCCGGATGCGCGGATCGAGCAGCGTATAGACGACATCGAC
>CAYGHT010000055.1:0-9049 GCA_964349755.1 uncultured bacterium | reverse complement strand
GCTAGCATCTTGACCGGAGAAGGAGCTAATTTCCCTAGAGCGCGCCCCTTCGGTCGATCGGGTTGAGTGACTACTGCGGCCACTTCGACTCCGGCTTTAATCAAAGCATCTAAAATTTCAGACGCAAAGGAGGGCGTCCCGAAAAAAACAATCTTGGGATAGCGGGAGGACATGACTCACTCCTCGAAAAATTCAGGATTCTCTTCGCTTGTGATCCCTCGTTGGGTCACGCCTTCGAGCCCAATGAGCCCCCGTTTGGAGGTTCTGCAAAATTCAATCCAGTGGCGCACTTCCGCACACCCTTCGACATCTTGCTCGATCTGCCGCAGGGCGTCTTCTAAATGCAACCCTGAGCGATACGTAATCTTGAATGCTTTTGAAAGTGCGTTGCGTACATCCAATGAAAATTTGTGGCGCTTCAAGCCGATGATGTTGATGCCGCCGAATTTGTAGGGGAATCCACCGCCCACCGTGTAGGGAGGAACATCGCGAGGAACGCGGCTAAAGCCTCCGACCATGGCGTGTTTGCCGATTCTGGAAAATTGGTGAATGGGCGTCATGCCGCCGATGATGGCGCAATCCTCGACGATGACATGCCCTGCGAGCATGGCGCTATTGGACATGATCACTCGATTGCCAATTTCACAATTGTGCGCGACGTGGCAATAGGCCATGATCAAACAATCGTCGCCGATGCGGACCGTGGAATTTTCCTGACACGAGGAGTTGATGGTGACAAATTCCCGAATTTGGCACCGCTTGCCGATCTTGACAAACGTCTTTTCTCCTTGGAATTTGAGATCTTGCGTCTTGGTTCCGATGCTCGCGCTGGGCCATACGACCGTCCCCTCGCCAATGGTGGTAAAGCCATCGATGTAGGCGTGCGATTTGATGATGACGTTGTCTTCTAACGTGACATTCGCCTTGACGACAGCAAAGGGTTCAATGAGGACGTTCTTGCCAATCTTGGCCCCTGGTTCTACGAAAGCAAGAGAGTGGATGTTCGACATGCGTTTTTTCAGTGTTCGGTTTTCATAATTGCTGTTTATCGACGAGGGCAAAACTCAACTCGCCTTCCGCTGCGAGCTGATCGCCAATCATCGCTTGGGCCTTAAATCTGCCGCCATTGTTGCTGATGTGAATGGCTTGGGCGTGTAAATACAATACGTCTCCGGGTGTTACAGGGCGTCGAAATTTCGCTCCCGTGACATGAAGAAGGAGTGCAATTTTCTGCGTGTAGCCTTTTTTATGCACGAGAATGCCCCCTGTCTGCGCAAGCGCCTCGAGAATGAGCACACCTGGCATGATGGGCGCTCCGGGAAAATGGCCTTGGAAAAACGGCTCATTGGCTGTGACGTTTTTCACGCCAATGATTTCATTGGCTTCTAAATCGATATGCACCACGCGATCGACGAGCAAAAATGGATAACGGTGGGGCAAAATGGCTTCGATTTGTCGGGAGTTCAGAAGGATGTCCATCTAACAATTCTCCATGACGGCAGCGAGCTGCCAGTGCTTCGCAATCTCTTTAGCAAACGCCGCATTGCTCGCGTGACCTGAACAGACTGCGAGGACATGTCCTTCAATTGGAGCTCCAAGAAGCGCTAAATCTCCAATTAAATCGAGTATTTTGTGGCGGACCGGTTCATCGGCAAATCGCAATCCACCTGGATTGAGCACCTGGCTCCCTTGAATCACAACGCCGTTTTCCAATCCTCCCCCCTTCAGCAATCCTTGCTCTGCCATGGACGCAATCTCTTCGTACAAAGAAAATGTGCGGCACATGCAAATGTCTGATTTGAACAAAGCGGGACTCAACATGCAAGAATAATATTGCGAACGAATGGCGGGAGAGTGTGGATAGTGGAGTGTGTAGCTGAAGCGAGACCCTGAACCTGGGAGCGCCACCAAGTGAACGTTCCCTTCAGACCAGTAGAGTGGCTGCTCGATTCGAATGAATTTACGAGGCGCTGAAAGTGTCTGGATCCCAGCCACTTCAATGAGACGAACAAATTCTTGCGAGCTCCCATCGCTCATTGGGACCTCAGGACCTGTGATCTCCACAATCGCATTGTCCACCCCGCTTGCGCGAAGCGCTGCCAAAAGATGCTCTACCATCTGGACAGAAGCGTCTCCCCGAACCAGCCGCGTACACCGCTTCCCTTCAGCTAAAAACTCCAGACTAACCGGGATTTCCGGCTTGCCTGGAAGATCAACGCGTCGAAATACAATCCCAAAATTGACAGGCGCTGGCAAAAGACGAATCGAGCATTGCTGGCCAGAGAATAAACCGAACCCCGCGTAATTCCAGGAGGCGCGAAGCGTCGTTTGCAAAGGGACGTGGGCCAAGAACATCTTCCGTAAAAGTTTCCAGAACGTTACTTGAGGAGGATATATTCGAGCAACTTTTTCCGCAGAATGAAAATGCCACTCATGAATAAGATCAACGCATCGCCAAACAATGTATATACGGTGGGATGAGACTGCACAGCCAGGGTCAACTTCAACACGCCGCGCGCTGCAGAACGCAAGACTTGAATCTCCTTTCCAAAGCGATCGATCGCTCCGGTCATCCCCGTGTTGCACGCGCGGATGAGAGGCGCTCCGTTTTCAGCGGCGCGGAGGCGCGCATGCTGAAAATGGATGGCGGGAAGCCGAGTCAGCGGAAACCACGCGTCATTGGTGAGATTCACGAAAAGCTCCGCGCCTGCCAGACGGCTCTCTCGAAGAAGCGCCCCATATGTCTCCTCAGAACAGATCGAGACGCCCATCGGCAATCCGGCCTGGAAAATCTTTGGTGTATGGCCCGGTGTGAATGAAGCCTCAATCCCAAAGTGCTTAGCCAGCAAAGATGCAACGCCCGGCAATCCACTCAACGGAATGTATTCGCCAATTGGGACAAGACTCCGTTTTTCATAGCGGATCGCTTGAAGCGCCCTTGGCAAAAAGTGGAACGCCGCATTGTACTTGGCTTCGCCCTCACTCGCGTCGAGACCGATGATCACACTCGCGTTGAAGTGAGTCGCAAGCGCTCCCGCCCAAAATGAATTGCTCACGACCCACTGCCCCTTCGGATCTTGTTTTGCAAACGGCATCTGAAGGGGCGGGAAATCGGAAATGCTCGCAGCGCCAAAAGCCGAGCCCCAAGCGCGCTTGACCTGCTCAAGCGGGTAGAAACATCTCGCCTGGCCCCAGGGAAGCGCTGCTTCCGGAAGTACGATTGCATCAATCGAGGAAATCGCGGCGAGCGACGCGAGAATGCGCTCCCACTGCACAACCGGCGAGAGAAAGGCCGCCTGCTGGGACGGAATGTAGTCTTTTTCTTCAATGCGCAGCGACGTCTGCACTAGCGCAACGGCAAACGAGCGTGGCGGCTTTGTGGCATGTTCCCAGTACAACTGGTGCACCGCGCTGAACGCGTAAGGCAAAACGGCGAGCGCGATGCAAAGCTTAAGAGAGCGAAGCGCTGCGAGATTCGTGAGAATCACCCAGAAGGAAAGGCCATAGACGCCGAAAAGCGATGCGAACTGAATCGACGCCTCGCCAGAAAGACTCAAACCAATGGGGTTCCAAGGAAACCCAGTGAGCAAAAATAGACGGCTCCACTCCATCCACACAAAGCCCCCAGCAATCGCGAGCATGCGACCGACCCCAAGTGGGCGTTGGACAAACAGCGTCAACACCGCGAATTGAAGCCCAATCGCAGAGCAAAGGAGCGCGAACACCACAAGGATGAGCGGCCCCATGTACTCCGTAGAGCTCAGCCAGCTGAGCTGCACCACTTGGACGGCTGTAAACCAACTGAAGGCAACCCAAAAGCGGCGCTGTTTCGAGGGGAAACGAAGCGACGCATGCCAAAACAAAGCAAAGCCCCCAAGGGAGGCCAAGATGGAAAGCGAGGAGCTCCACACAGGCTGGCCTAGGCTCACACACACCAGGCTCAGGAGTAGAAGGGCGTAAATGTTAAAATTTGAAGGCGGCGGCATTGTCTTTACCAAATGGTTGTGCACCATTGAGCAGAACCATCATGAGACCACCGATGATCGCCAGATTTTTTAAAAACATCGTCTGTTGAAGCTCGCGCATCGATCCGTCGAGAAACCAAAATTGGTGAAAGAGCACCGTCGTAGGGATCAGAAAAAGGACGAGGAGCCCCGCTCCCAGCTTTTCACGCACGCCCAAGAGCAAGAGAAGCCCGCCGACAAGTTCGAAGAGCGTCGCGCCCAAAAGAAGAAGCGGCGTCCACGACGTCAGAAAACTCAAGAACTCTTGAACAGACGGAAATGACTCTAAGTGCACCTGCCACTCAGAGAGGACATTGAGCAGCGCCACTTCCCCCTCGTGCCAATAAAAAATTTTGTGGATGCCCGCTGTGAGAAAGATCGCGCTGAGTAAAAAGCGCGCTAAAACGATGCCAGTGACCCGAAATGCTCTCATAATCGGCCAGAATCGCAAAACAGATGATATTTTTCCACTACTCGTGGTACATTCTTTTCCCGATGACCAGCTTTTGCGACACCCACATCCTCGCTTTTTTCAAAGAATGGAACGCTTCCACACCACTGGACGTCGCATTGAGTCACTACTTCCGCGCTCATAAAAGCCTCGGCGCCCGCGATCGACGCGACGTCGGTCAGACAGTGTACACGCTCATTCGCTTCAAAAGCCTGTTTGAAGCGCTCGATCCCACGACATCAAAGCAATTGTTCTTACTGCGCAAACACCCGCTGGAATACTGGCAGCAAGATCGATCGCTTCCAGAGCCCGCTCGCTATGGAATGCCAGAGTTCCTCTTTGAACAACTGCTCAACATTTATGGCCCCGAGACGGGCCGCTCCCTTGCGCGCATCCTCAACACACAAGCCCCCACCGCCGTTCGAGCGAATTTACTCAAGATTTCGCGCGAGGCGCTTCTCAGTCAATGGGAATCCCAATTTCAACTACGCCCTGCGGCCGAAACGCCTGCCGGAATCCTCTTTTCCAAACGAGAGCCGCTCTTTGCACTCGACGCCTTTAAACAGGGCCTCTTCGAAGTCCAGGACATTGGAAGCCAGCGCGTCGCCGCGCTGATCCAAGCAAAACCGGGAGACAGAGTGCTCGATTTTTGCAGCGGCTCCGGCGGCAAAGCGCTCGCCATTGCCCCCCAAATGCAAGGCAAAGGCGAGCTCTATCTACACGACATCCGCACCCACAGCTTGGAAGAAGCCAAACGAAGATTGAGACGCGCTGGCGTACAAAACGCCCAAATCCTCCCAAGCGAACACCCAACCCTCAAAAAACTGCTCGGCCAAATGAACTGGGTCCTCGCCGACGTCCCCTGCAGCGGCACCGGCACCCTCCGAAGAAACCCCGACATGAAGTGGAAAATCGATCAGCCGATGATCGAGCAGCTCGTCGTGAAACAGCGCGCCATTGTGAAAGAAGCGCTCCGCTACGTCCGAACAGATGGCGGAAAGCTCGTTTACGCAACCTGCAGCGTGCTCCCCCAAGAAAACGAGACGCAAGTCGAGGAGTTTTTGAAGACGTTGCCCGTGGAGCTCGTGCAAGAGCCGTTAAAACTGCTACCTGAAGAAGGCGGCGGCGATGGGTTTTTCGCGGCTGTATTCAAGAAGAAGATTCGGTAAGTAAACAGATGAGGCTGGCAATGACCGCCGTAAAAGAAACCAAGAAGCATTTAACTATTGCGCTTAAGGAAATCGGTGGAATCAAGCCGCGGTTCAATAAGAAATTCAAGGTATGGGTCTTTAGTCACGCCAAGTATCCTGTTGAATATGGGGGCGACTCCCCTGCAGAAGTGATCAAGAATTACCCGCTTTATCTGCGCGATTTTCTTGAAGAACGACTGAATAGCAATTTGGCTCCTCATGTAGAAAAAGCCACAAAAGGACGCGGGGGAATCCATCCGGCAGCTCATCGCTAAAAATCATTACTGAGGGCCAAGCTATCTGCACTGTTTCAGAAAAAATCGCCACTTAGGTAGACTGTTGGCATGCGCATACTCATCGGATCTTTTCTCCTAATGCTCGCTTCCTTCACTGGATTCGCTGAGCCCTCTCTCATCGATTATTCTGACGACCACAAGATCGGCGTGCAAAACGCAATTCTTGCGAAAGTCAACGGCACTACCATCTCCATGATGGACGTGAAGAAAAAGATGGACCTCCTCTTCCATCAAAGCTACCCTCACCTCTCTCAATCTGCCCAAGCTAGATTCCAGTTTTATCAAGCAAACTGGCGGCATGCCCTTACTGACATGATCGACGGCGAGCTGATTTTGGCCGACGCTACCGACAAAGAAGTCAAACTCTCCGACGGCGATGTGCGCGAAGAAATCGAAAAGCGCTTCGGTCCCAATGTTGCAGCCACGCTCGATAAAATCGGCTTGACCTACGAAGAGACCTGGCGCCTCATCAAAAACGAATTGCTCATTCAGCGCATGAACTGGTGGTTCATCCACTCAAAAGCGCTCGCAAAAGTCACGCCCCAAGACATTCGACAAGCCTACCGACTCCATCTCCAAGAGCATCCCGCCTACACGGAATGCAAATACCGCGTCTTGACGCTCCGCGGAAGTGATCCCGCCCGCGTAGCCGATGAATTGTACCCAGCGATTCAGCAAGCGACGCCAGACACGCTCACAACCTTGCTCAAGGAATGGGAACCCCGTTACGTGGGCACAACGATCGCGCTATCCACTGAATACACAGCTGCAGATACCGCCCTTTCCGAAGCACACCGCTCTGCACTCACTGGATTAACCTCAGGCACCTATAGCCAGCCAATTGTGCAAACCGGTCGCGACAAGAAACAGGTGTGCCGCATCTTTTACTTGAGCGAGAAAACGGAGCATCCGGCTGTGACCTTCGATGAAATGGCGCCTCTTCTCAAGAATCAACTCCTGCAGCAAACATCCAACGAGATTTCGCAAAATTACTTAAATAAGCTCCGTTCCCACTACCGCTTTGACGCCTCACACCTCAGTGAGACACTGCCTCAAGATCTTCAGCCCTTCTCCATCGAGTGACGCGATCGGAGCTCCTTCAGTTTCTCGAGCAAATCGGCGCCTTTCCCAAGAAGGGGCTCTCGCAGAACTTCCTGGTAGATCAGAACATTGTTCGCAAGATTGTAGAGCTCGCGGAGGTGAAAAACGGCGACTCTGTGCTGGAGATCGGCCCTGGGCCCGGCGCTCTGACGGAAGCGCTGCTGGCTGCTGGAGCGCGAGTATTAGCAGTTGAGAAGGATCATTTGTTTGCGAAGCACCTGCTTCGCTTCCAGACTGCGGATGAGCGTCTGCAAGTTGAATGCGCGGATGTGTTGAAGTTTCCATTCGAGCAGCTGACCTCTGGAAGATGGAAAGTAGTCGCAAACCTCCCCTACAACATCACAACGCCCATTCTCGAAAAGCTAGTGGGAAGCGCTTCGCGCTTCGAGTCGTTTACCCTCATGATGCAGAAAGAAGTGGCCGACCGCATTCAGGCAAAGCCGTCGACAAAAGCGTTTGGCTCTCTGACTTTGTTTTTGCAATTCCATACACGCGTGCATGGAGCCTTTGCGGTGGCCCCCACCTGCTTTTACCCAGCGCCTAGTGTGCATTCAACAGTGCTTCGCCTCAACACACGCACGCCGCCCGCAGTCGATGAAACACAGCTCTTTGCATTGATTCATCGAGCATTTCAACAGCGGCGCAAGATGTTGACGTCGTCCCTACGGGAAATTGGGAAAGAGGTTGCTGAAGCTCTGGTCTCGATCGGAGTCGTTCGGACCGCGCGCCCTGAAGAGTTGTCTCTTGAGCAGTGGATCTCGTTTGCTAAGAAGTTAGGTTCGTAACAATCTTGCGGATACACCCCCACCCTCGCCAGCAGATCGGCTTCTCTCTTTCCAAACGCACTCGCGCTTCTTGTTTTTCGAGGTACTGTTCCCAAGTGAGAGAAGCCTTTCTCACTTTCTCTAACCCATGTTGCTTTTCTGAACACAGCGTAAGTCCATCTCGTACGTAACGCTCATCGAGGTAGTGCCTCATCGACGAAAGGCGAGAATCAGGAGTGGTAGAATCGGTGGAGTAATGACACGACGACGTTAATCCCAAATCAATGACGTCTCGTTCAGCGTGATCCATCTCCTTATTCCAAGATGCACAATCATAGCGAGTGGTGAATCCGTTCAGAGCGAAGAGTGAGTAAGTGACAAGAGAGGTCTTGAGTATCAGAGCCCAGTTGAATGCTTGGGTCGATGGAGGTGTCAACTGGTGCTGTGCATTGGATGAAGGGGAAGTTGAGCGAGCGGGTGTTGCCATGCGAGTGATCTCCTGTAATTGTCCTACAAGGATAGACTTACGTTTCGATTTCTTTCAATTGAAACTCGGGCTAGCGCTTGCGCGCTGCGATATAGCTGACATGTGGATCGCTTTCGAAAGCTCCGACTCGAATGATGAATCGGTCAATTTCAAGCTAGGAAGTTAGCTAGGAAGAACTAGGAAGCAAGAAACTTCCTAGTCAACTTATTCGTTTATCAATCAGATACTTACAATCAATAAATTGCTTTACAATGATTTTTCACCTAGGAAGTTAGCTAGGAAGCACTCTACTCCCACATCCGCTTCCAACGCTGTTTGATCCCGAACCAAAATGTCGGGTGCACTTCGGCCCCTGCGACGAGAACGGCGCTGGCCACTATGTTTCCTCGATCATCGACTGCTTGGATCTCGCCGACTCGCTGTCCTTTGCGAATGGGGAGCTCGAGCGTATCCCAGTGCAAGAAGGCTTTGAGGGCGGGCTCTTCGGCAGGGTAGAACGACGCCGTTATGTCCCCTGCAAGGATGCCTTGGAGAGGCTCGCTTCCGCCATTTATGCTTCTTGAATAGGAGGTTTTCGCATGCACGATGCGGCGCTCCACTTTTTTTTCTTTGAACGCTTGCTCGAAGAGCTGACGGGCGTCGCGATAGCGGTCTTTGTTTGTCTCACAGCCGAGGATGACGGCGATGAGCGTACGCCCTTCGTGTTCTGCGGCGGCGACGAGGGTGCAGAATGCTGCGACGCTGCCTGTCTTTAAG
>CAYGHT010000054.1:0-9232 GCA_964349755.1 uncultured bacterium | reverse complement strand
CCTCACCGAGTACGTCCGCTCATCGCTCAAGCGCTACATCAGCTACAAATACTCAGTGGGCCAAGGCATTTTGTCTGTCTATTTACTCGACCCAGAAATCGAAGACATGGTCCGCGGCGCAATCAAGCAAACCTCCGCTGGCTCGTATCTAGCGCTCGACCCCGATTCCGTGCAGCTCATTCTCCACTCCATGCGCACCACCATCGCACCGACCCCTCCAGGAGGCCAACCGCCCGTCCTCCTCACCGCAATCGACGTCCGCCGCTTCGTCCGCAAGCTCATTGAAGGGGAATTCCCCGATCTTTCCGTCGTCTCCTACCAGGAGATCGTTCCCGAAATTCGGATTCAGCCATTAGGACGAGTCCAACTCACTTAAAAGGTGTTATGGCCCATCCCATTTCTCCAGCAACGCCAGTCAATGCCCATGCGGTGAAAGAGCTCCAGCAAATGGCTCAAGCCGAAACCATGATGCTGGTCGAGGCGCAAGAAGATTTTGAGCAGTACGTCGAGACCTCCCCATTTGTCATCTATCAGCGCTTTCAACCGATGCAACAGCTCAAAACGGGAGCACGCAAATTCGAAGAGACGCCAGAGACGCAGGAAAAAAAGATTCTCGAAGTTGAGTCCATCGAGGATACAGCTGCAAGGTTCCAGAAAAACAACGAAGAGCTCAAAGCCCGCACGCTCCTCATTTTACGAGACTCCATCGACGCTCAGGACACTGCGGAAGAGGTGCTCAATAAAGTCCTTCGGATCTATTCAGATCATTCGCTCGCCGACGAAGCGCTCGACTTTCTCATTGCGACCTCGGACGCCGAAACACAAGAAACGCTCCAAGCTGCCAAAGCCCGCTTAAACAACGACTTTGGGCGCGAAGTGAAAGCGGGGCGCAACATGGGGGCTCAGGCGCGCGAGTTTGCAAAAGAGGGCCTTGGCACACCGACGACACTCCGAGGCCTTTACCGCGATCTCACCGGCACCCCACGCGAACCTCTCAAGCTCTTCGAAGAGCTCACAGAACTTTTCCGCTACGACAAGCTCAAGACTGCGATCACCTTCTTGCTCCATGCGCTCGGCTCCGATCTCAAATCAAAGGGCCCCTCCATTGCCCGAGGAGAGCTCAAACGCCTTCTCGATGAAACCCGCTCGCTTCAGGGCATTTTAGGAATTTTCCGCTTCTTCCAAAGCCGCATGCGCCTGATTCAGCGCGAGTTTTCCTCCTACAATCTCCTCCTTCCTCCCCGCTTAAACTTCGAAACGCTCGCCAAACTATTCGTCAAGATGCTCGCAGAGCGTTTCGTGAACGCTGAAAAAATACTCCAGTTCGCAAGACTCCTCGGTCTTGCCGAAGAAACCGCTGCACAAATCATCATCTTCACCCAGTATCGAGACGCCCTTCGGCAAATTGCCCCGCGCTATTACCGCAACCAGCAACACCAAGCCGAACTGCTCAAAGCCCTCATCGATGCCATTGAAGATCTTGAAGATCTACTCGAAGAAGAGGAAGAAAAATGACCGACCGATTCGAAGAATTGCTCCACGAGCTCGGCAAACTATTCGGACTTCCACTCAAACCCGATAAAAGCCATTTTTGCGCCCTTCAAATAAAGCAGGGCTTAAAAGTCCAATTCCAAACCGACACAGCCTTTGAAAAGCTCCTGATCGCGAGCAAAATCGGAGAGCTGCCCGCAGGAAAATTTCGAGAAGACGTCCTGAAAGAAGCGTTGAAAGCCAATGGACTCACCGACCCAAGAGCTGGCGTTTTCGCCTACATCCGAGCAAACAACCAGCTCGTATTTTTTCAGCGCTACCCCTTCGATATCTTGAATGGAGAGCGGCTTGCTGGGCTGCTCGGGCCCTTCATCGAAACCGCGGAGCGATGGAAGAGCGCAATCGACGCTGGACAGTCCGCGCCACTTCCAGTGATTTCGCCCCAGCCCCGCTTATGAAGACAGATCCGCACTGGGAGCGAATCGGTCGCAAGGCGCATCACGGCATCGTAGTCCCCCTGTTCGCCCTCCACACAAAACACAGCAGCGCCAGCTTCTCCGATCTTCTCCCCCTCATCGACTGGTGCGCGCGCGTAGGATTCGACATCATTCAGTTGCTCCCGCTCAACGATACAGGCAATGAGCCAAGCCCCTACTACGCATGCTCATCGTGCGCGCTCGACCCTGTGTACCTTTCACTCCACGCCCTGCCAAACGCAGGCGACCTCTCCGAAATTCACGGCGCAACGCGCGCCGACATCAAGCAAGCCAAGCTCACCTGGCTCAAGCGGTATTTCGCCAAGCACTGGCTGCCCAAGTCAGCCGAAATCCAAGCATTCAAAGCCAAACACACCTGGCTCCTCCCCTACGCCCGCTTCAAAGCCCTCAAGGAAGCAAATCAGAACACCGCATGGACTACGTGGTCCGACACCACGCCGAATCCCGACACCGTCGATTTCCACTGCTTCCTCCAATTTCTCGCCTTCGAACAGATGGGCGCCGTCCGAGACCACGCCACCAAAAATAACGTCCACCTGCTCGGCGACGTCCCCATCCTCCTCAACCCTGACAGCGCGGATGTCTGGGCAGAACCCGAGCTCTTTGATCGAACTTTGTCTGCAGGAGCCCCTCCCGACATCTACAATCCGCTCGGTCAAAACTGGGGTTTTCCCCTCTTTCGCTGGGACGTCTTACGCCAGCAAAATTACCGCTGGTGGAAGCGCCGCCTCGACGTCGCGGCGAGCCTCTACCATCTCTATCGCATCGATCACGTCGTCGGTTTTTTTCGAATCTGGGCCATTGAAGATGGCAAAGCGCCAAGCGTTGGACAGTTCGTGCCGTCAGATCCCACCGTCTGGCTCTCGCAAGGCCGCGAGCTACTCGAAATGATGATCCGCTCGAGTCCCTTACTTCCCATTGCCGAAGACTTGGGCACTATCCCCAAGGGCGTTTCACATGTCTTGGAAGAACTCGGAATCTGCAGCACAAAAGTTTTCCTCTGGCAAGTGCGCAAAAGCGGTAAGCGCTCTGTGATCCCTTACGGAAGTTATGATCCCGTCAGCCTCACCACAGTGTCTACACCCGACGGCGATCCCCTCGCTGTGATGTGGAGAGACGCCCCAGAACTGGGGCAAGCATTCGCTACTTTTAAGGGGTGGGAATACAATCCCGTATTGACTCAAATACAAAGGCTCGCCCTATTGTACGACGCCCACCACACCGCGTCGCTCTTCCACATCAATCCACTCCAAGAGTACTTGAATCTTTTTCCTGAACTTTCGTGGCCCAACCCAGAAGATGACCGGATCAATGTACCCGGAGTGGTACTGCCAACGAATTGGACGTATCAGTTTCGCCCTAGTGTAGAGGAAATTGCGGCGCATCCAGGGCTTGCAGGCGCCATCGCCAGGATTATTGGGAAGTCAACAGCTTAGAAAATCGGATCTTGAAATCAACATTTGTCGATTTGAAGATCCGATCTTGCATTTCAAAAACGGATCCTGAAATCGACAAATGTCGATTTCAAGATCCGAAAACACACACTTAAAAAACATGAAATAGCTTATAATAAGCGCTTTAAGAAAAATAGCGCCGCTCGATCCGTTCTGAGAAATGGCACAGCAGCTCCCGCGGATCCGTCCCCGCAAGCCGAGCCAGCTCCCAGAGCGACACCTCCTCGCTCCCCGCTCGGCCGATGAGCGTCACCTCATCGCCCACGTAGCCAACGCCCTTTGCCCCTAAATCCACCATGAATTGATCCATGCAGATGGATCCTGCCACGCGCTGACGTGCTCCGCGCAGCAGCACGGGAGCCTTATTCGAGAGCGATTTGGGAAAGCCATCGCCATACCCAACCGGCACCGTGACGATGCGCGTGTTTTCTTTCGTGGTATAAAGGTGATCGTAGCTCACGCCACATCCAGCCGCGACCCCCTTGAAATACGAAACCTTCGCCTTGAGCGACAAGCAGGGGCGAATTTCTGGATCGGAGCTTCCATCCGGCATCAGCCCGTAACAAAGAAGTCCTGGGCGCACCATGTTGAAGTGCGACTGAGGATAAAACGCCACTCCACCCGATCCTGCCAAATGCCAAAGGAGCCCCTCTCCCGCCTTGCCAAACTGCCTTTGGAGCGCCTCAAACGCCCTGATCTGCTCAATTGCAAACGGATGCTGCGCTCGATCTGCACTCGCAAAATGAGAATAAATCCCTTTGATCTGAAAACACGCTTGGGAGCGCATCTCATCAAACACCTTCAGCGCCGTCTCTGGGCGCATTCCTGTTCGACGCATCCCCGTGTCCACCTCTAGATGAACGATGCACGATTTTTTTCGCACCTCACACGCTTGAGCCATGAATCTCGCCTTCATCTGCGAGCTGATCGAGCATTCCAACTCGTAATCCAAGATGGCGCCCACTTGATCCTCGTGCACCGCTCCCAGCACCAAGATCGGACACCGAACGCCAGAGCGTCGAAGGAGCGCCCCCTCATCGACACACGAAACCGCCAGCTGATCGACGCCCATTTTTTCCCCTGCCAAGCTCATTGGCACAAGGCCGTGCCCATACGCATTCGCCTTCACCGTCAAGCAAAGCAAGCTCGCGCCAATGCGACGCCGAATCGCATTTAAATTGCGCTGAAATTGAGCCAGATCGATTTCAATCCATGCGGGATGCATCAAGGCCTCGGATGAAACGAGCGGAATGCTTTTTTGAGACGCTCATCGGCAACATGCGTATACCGATCCGTCGTCCCAATGTCCTCGTGTCCCAACATCTCTTGAATCAAACGCAAATCAGCGCCATTTTCCAACAAATGCGAGGCAAATGAATGGCGAAGCGTATGCGGCGAAATCGACTTCACAATGCCAGCACTCTTCGCATACGCCTTGATGCGCGCCCACACCTGAATCCGATCGATTGCGCGGCCATTTTTATTGAGAAAAAGCGGTCCATTTTCCTCCGTTGCATTTTGCCGAAAGTGGGTCAAATACTGATCGAGCGCATCAATTGCCCGCTGTCCCACCGGAATGAGCCGCTCCTTCTTCCCCTTCCCCCGCACCTTCACAAACCCATCGCTCACATCGCAAATCCGCAGCCCACACAACTCCGAAACCCGCATCCCCGTCGCATACAGCAGCTCGAAAATCGCCCGATCGCGCGATCCAACCGCGTCGTCCATCTGAGGTTGCTTCAGCAAAGAATCCACCTCCTCAATGGAAAGAACATCAGGCACTAGCTGCCACATCTTCGGCATCTCGACATAACTACCTAAATCGATGGGAAGAACCCCTTCGCGCTTCAGAAAGCGAAAAAACACCTTCACCGCCACCAGCATTCGGCAGATGGACGACGAAGCGTATTGTTTCGAGCGCAAGAGCTCGAGGAATTGTTGGATGGACGAGGCGTCGAGCAAGCCACAGTCTCTTTGAGTCAGCGAGTGGCCAAACGCGGCCAAGTCGCGCCCGTACGCTTCGAGCGTATTGGAAGAAAGCCCCTTTTCCGTCCGAAGGTACGCGAGAAAATCGAGGGTCCAGTCGTCGAAGCTGCGCATGCAGCGGGAGTGTAGCGGATTTTAGGTTGCTGGGGAAGGGGTGGGTGTTGGTTGGCGTTGGCTTCGCTCAGCAACGCGTTGCATAATCTCATCATACCTTTGTCGGCTCTCGATTGCTTCCTCATCATGAAGATTCTCGTCACTTTGTTCTTCGATAAGCAGAGGCAGACCCATAGATGGTGACGCATCCAGGGGCGCTAGCAGTGGCTGAACAGGTTTCCGCACCGACACCGCTGATGCAGTAGTGAACCACTCCGGATTGCGTTGAACAGCTTTGTACACTCGATTACCAAGAGCGCCCAAGGCGTCGCCTACGTGTTGCTGATCGACAGGAATCCAGAGCACGTTTGAAGCAAACGAGAAGGCGGCAGCGACCGGTGCAAGAGCTGGCGCAAGACCCAGCGTCATGCCTAAAATCCCGACAATCGAGATGGCGATGAGAGTGATCTGTTTCGTGATTTGTGCGATTGTCGCTTGGTTGATTCGTTCAGCAACAGATTCAATGCAACTTATGAATTCCGACTCTAGATCACCGCCAGGCAGCATAATAATCTTGTTCAGCTTTACTAAGGCTTTCGCCTCTAACGCGCAGTCGATGCCAACTTGTCGAACAAAAGTATCCCATTGAACATCAGACCCTATCTTTTGTGCGAAAAAGTCCTGAAGCTCGTTTGCTCTCTCTCTTTTAGTTAGAGCACGATTCTCAATGATCGCTCTCAAGCCATTACGGAGCGCCACCGTCTCATGAATCGCATGACACGCGCGCGCAAAGACAAACACGTACATGGTAACACCCGAAGCGATGAGTAGCGGCAAGCTTGCGCCAGCAAGCGCGCCCACCACCATGCCCACGGCTACGCCAATCGCTCCAAGCAGAAGCGCATACTTCGACCGATTCGGCAGATTGCTCTGCATTATGAGGATCGCGCTCACTAAAAGCGGCGCAGCGCTCGAAGCGATCAGCAGAGGAAGAGAGAGCCCCCCGAGGATCGCTGAACCAAACACCATCACCATTGCGAAGCCTACGACAGCAAGCGAAATTCCTACGCCAAGAGTTAAAGCGCCGCGCACTTGACCTGCGTTGTCCTCGTGTGCGATTCCCTTGGCTATTTGATCCACTCCGTCGCGGATCAAGTAAGCGCCCGCTCCTAAGTTAGCGACTCCGCCGATTGTGCCCAGAATGGGCGCCGCTGCGCTCGCCACTTTGGCCGCCGTCATGGTCATGCCATTGCGCACTCCGGAACTTAAATCGGAAGCCAATGAAACAGCCGAGCGCTGATGGATGGCGCCGACAAAGCGAGCCTCATCTTGCTTAGCAGCCTCTCGAGCCTCAACTTGGTTGCGGAATTGTGAATCTTCTGCGGAAGCTTGAATAATTCGACGAGCAATAAAAGCGGTCGATGGTGAAAGCCCAAGCTGCTGAGCTGAGATGATGCATCGATTCCCATTGCGCGTGTAACGCGCCGGATCTCGAAGCGCTTCCTGGACTGACTTAAGAATCTTTTTTCTCAAACTCTCCGGCAGAAAAGCGAGATCTGCCGCAGTGAACGGGGACGGAACCCCATCCAAATGGATGCTGTCCACTGCGTCGACCCTGAAGGATGTAGAGTTCGAACTTGCCGCCATATAATTGCCTTAGTCTTAAACAATTATTATACCATAATTAACAATTATTTTACAGTAGAAGCGCTGAAAATGTATCTCATTGAATAAAAGGCGCTTAAGAAGCGCCTTAGGCAGGGATTTGCTGGAGCTGAGGAAGGGGCCGAACGACTTGCGGCAAAACCGGACCGGGGGCCATGTAATTCGCAATTGTCAGCGCGAGGCTGATCGCCGCTGAGCTTGCAAACAGGATCGCTGGCAAAGCGCTCGTGGAGGCGATGAAGAGTCCTAAAACAAGCCCAACGAAGCCTATGATGGAGGCAACCAGACCGATTTTGTAGACCAACTGCTTTTTCGCGCATTCAGCTTGAACCTTTGCAATCAAAGCGCTTGCATCCATTCCTTGTGGGAGGGAGCCAGGTTGACTGGGATCCAGGATTTTTGGAGCGTAGTCCAAAATCATCTGCACTGCACGCAGGCTTGTTGCTGCTTTCAGATCATAGATTCGTGAATCAACCTTGTCTTTACTCAGATCGATGATCATACCCAGCCAATGCGCTAACAGAGCATTTTCGCCATTAGGCTGCGTTTTGAATGCCACGGTTTCTCGATCAAATTCCTTGCATCGACGAATTCCTAAAATGGATAAAGCAATGGCAATGACGGACGAAATGCCCCAAAACGCATTCATAAGCGCCCCACAAACGGAAGCCGCTTTTGAGGATAATTGAATCCAATTGAGAGCATCCGCTTTACTCAACGTATACAGAGTTCCCGCTGAAATTCCAGCAAGAGCATTAACGAACTTTACTTTTGCTCGATTGGCTATTTCTACAGTATTTGTTCTTGACGAATCATCTGCAGAAGGGTACGCCTGCCACGAACTTCTCAATTCATTTGCATTGATGAAGACTGAAGTAGCTCCACCCAGCATTCCAATTTTCTGAACGACTACTTCCCATCCTTGTCTTAAGCTCAGCACGTTTCTACAAACGGAAAGGCTAGGATCTGCGAATATAATGCCAGAAAAGCCCATCGCAGCCCAGGTAGTTGGAGTGACTGTTCTTTGAGCGAGTTTTTCTTGAAAAAGAGTTCGTGTATTACTTACTCCCTCAAAGAAAAGGGGCGAGGTTTCTGTTGTTGGAAGACCTGAAATTGTAGCAGCCATAGCAAATATTTCCCTGATTTTGAGAAATAGTTTGCCAGAACAAATAATTTATGCGCAATTAGTAAAGATTTGTTTAATTAACTGAAGTTTGTTAGAATAATGTTAGCTTTTGATTATGTGCTACTTATGAGGAGAGCCTACTTGACTCTCGGCTGCTGCCAACTTTTGGTTGTATAGGCGATAGTTTTCGTCAGAAAACAGCATTCGCGCAGCAAGCATCGCTGCACTTAGGCGGATTTCCTCATTTTGAGACGAACTTGAATCGGTAACCGCTGCGATAAATTGCGCTATTTCTTTCTCTGCAGCTTTCTCAGTTGGGGATAATGAATTGCCATGCAGAATTATTCGACGAATAATCCCTTGGCGCTTATCGCGCCTGCGAAGCTCCTCTGGACTTGCTAACGCAAACAATGAACTCGCGTGCCCTCCGCCGAGAGCATTAGTATGAAACTCGGTGTACAGCCTCCTCGCTCTCCGAGCGATGGCCACAAGCCGCTCCTCTTCCAAAGACTTCGGAGGGACGGGAGCTGGAGGCGTTGGCGTGAGCACACTGGCGCGAAGTTCTTGATCTAGCTCTTTCATGACCACTGAAGAAACGCCAAAACCGCCCCCGGCACCTTCTGTTATCGCGGTCTTACTCTGTGGAATATATGAAAATCGAAGAGCATCTAACTTACATTTTGGTAAGCGCGTGGCACTTGCCTTGACCCAAATGGCTTGAATTCGCTTTGCTAAATCGGGCGCGGTTTTGCCTTTTAAGAGCGACAGATTTTCGCCTGCTCGATCGATGACGATGTCGTAGAGTTGTCCGTTTTCCTCAAACGCTCCGGCAACGACAAGGTTAGTGCCTTCGTAATGCAAGAATGCAGAATCTTTAATTGTCGTCATAATTAATCCGATAGTTTCAATCTATTATACAA
>CAYGHT010000053.1:0-9262 GCA_964349755.1 uncultured bacterium | reverse complement strand
GTGAGCTCTGTGGTTAAACAATTTGCGCTCAGAGCCACCCACCTGAATAGTTACGAGAAACTTAAGGTAAAATGAATTATGCAACAAAGCCGTTATTGCGTATGATCCGGTGCATGCACCCCCATCGCCTTGGATTCATCGGTTTTGGCCACATGGCTAAGGTACTTTTCGAGTCGATTGACCGCTCCAAGATCGTCCCTCGCTCCCACATCGGATTTCGCCAGCGCGATACGGGTAAAATGAAGCTCAATGAGCAACGGTTTGGCATCACGTCGGCGTCGCTGCCAAAACTCATTGAGCAGAGCGATCTTCTGTTTCTTTGCGTTCGCCCACAGCAGCTGGAAAATGCCCTGAAAGAGATCAGCGAGGCAGGGGGGCTTCGCGGTAAGTGGCTCATCTCGATTCTGGCTGGAATTCCCATTGCTCGGTTTCAGAAGGCGTTCGGGGACGGTACCGAAGTCCTTCGGGCCATGCCAAATTTGTGCTCCGCAGTCGGCGAGGGGATGAGCGCGCTTTGCTACAGCTCTGGATGCTCGTTAGAATTTCGCGAGGCTGGCAACGCTCTTTTCGGGGCAAGTGGAGAAATCGCCGAAGTCCCTGAATCGCTCATGGATGTCGTGGTCGGCATGTCGGGCAGCGGCCCCGGGTTTGTGTTTCGTCTCATCGAGGCCATGGCCCGAATGGGGGAAAAGAGCGGGATGAGTTACTCCACTGCATTGAAGATGGCAGCTCAAACGTTTGCTGGAGCGGCAAAGCTCATCCTCAAAGGCGCTTTGCCCGCCGATTTGTTGGTCCAGATCGCCGTTCCTCAGGGGACTACCCAAGCGGGGCTCGACGTGATGAACAGACTCGAGCTGGACAAGAAGTTTCAAGCCGTCCTAGAAGCTGCGGCGCACCGCTCCGCCGAGCTTAGGCTCCCGAACTCCTAGTACTTTCCAAAAAGCCCTTAAAACGGTAGAACTACTAGTTCACATTTTAGGGATTCATGACATTACGCAAACTTCTCATCATCGGTTCTGGACCTGCTGCATGGACCGCAGCGATTTATGCAGCGCGAGCAAACCTCGAGCCAGTTGTGTTTGAGGGGTTTCTTTCTGGACCCTCAGGTGGACAGCTAATGACCACAACTGAAGTTGAGAATTACCCTGGGTTCCCCGACGGGATCATGGGGCCCGAGCTCATGCTCCAATTCCGTGCGCAATCGGTCCGCTTTGGGACTCAAGTCTTTACCGAAGATGTGGAGAGCGTCGATCTCTCACAAAGGCCGTTTGTCGTGAAAGGTTCTTCGAACGCATTTCAGACGCACGCGCTGATCATCGCCACGGGTGCGACGGCCAAGCGGCTCGACATCGAAGGGGCAAGAGATGGGGAATTTTGGCAAAAAGGGGTGACGGCGTGCGCAGTTTGCGATGGGGCGGCTCCAATCTTTCGGGGGCAACCGCTGTTTGTCATCGGCGGTGGCGATAGCGCAGTCGAGGAGGCCATTTTTTTGACGAAGTACGGCAGCCGCGTCTTTCTAGTTCACCGTCGCGAGTCGCTCCGCGCCTCCAAAATCATGGCGGAGCGGGTCCTCAAGCATCCCAAGATCGAGGTCCTCTGGAATTCTGCGATCGAGAGGGTGATGGGGGATCGGATCGTGCGCAAGGTGCTACTCAAGAATCTCGTCACTGGAGCCGTGGAAGAGCGGCCAGCCGGGGGCGTTTTCTTTGCCATTGGCCATCAGCCGAACACCGCATTTTTAAATGGCCAGCTCGCGCTGAATCCTGCAGGTTACGTCGTTGTAAAGCCGGGCACTACCCTCACCCAGATCCCAGGCGTTTTCGCAGCAGGCGATGTTCAAGATCCGACGTACCGCCAAGCCGTTACTGCAGCGGGAAGCGGCTGCATGGCAGCGCTCGATGCAGAGCGCTGGTTGAGTCATGAGGGCATCGATTGAAGTTGAAAACACTTTGGGCTTGGCTCCTCCCTCTCTACGCATTTTCGCTTGAAGTCCAGCCGTGGTTTGGCGATGTCTATGAATTTCATCTCTTGAGTAGCTACGCCTACAGTCGTTTCAATCACGTGCAGGGTGCAATTCCGCAGCTCACCAACGTCTTCCAATCCAATTTAGTGTATCTCGGTCTCGACTTCTCATTTTCTCCACAATGGAGCATCGATGGCGATTTCCAATTGGCTGAGACGAGCGCCCAATCGTTCAATGTCCGATCGCTCGCAATCCAAGCGCGCTATCTGTGGCTCGACGACATCGTCGGTGATCGGGTGACACTGACCACCAGCGCGAATCTGCGCTTCACACCGACCCATGCCTTGCACGACGTGAGCTGTCCTTCCCACGCCAACATGGACTTCGAAGTGAATCTATCGCTTGGCAAAGAATTTGAAGTGACGCAAAGCTGGCTCTTTCGCACATGGGGATTTGCATCCGTAGGTCATGCAAACCGCGGCTCGCCGTGGGTGCGCGCCATCGCAGCCCTTGAAACAAACCTAAACGATCAACACAAATTCGCTTTCTACGCCGAAGGGCTCAACGGGTACGGTCGCCATTCCAACTTCAATCCGAACGCATTCGATGGCTACGCAAAGGTGCGCAACAAATCGATCGACCTGTGGCTCCGCTACGGCTGCCGCATCGGAGTCTGGGGCACCATCCGCCTAGAATACGGCAGGCGAGTGCTCGCCAAAGCATGCCCCGCCCAAGTCAACACGTGGCTAATCGGCTACTTGCTTCCGTTCTCTTTGTGAAAAAACAGTTGCTCTGAAACGTTCATGTATTTCTCCGATGCTGCAACGTATAGCGAATCATGAGGAGCCCGCTGAGAATTCCTGAGACTCCAGTGAGCGCGATGACCTGCGTTGTCGAAAGCAGCGAGAGCAAATTCGCCCCAAATCCGGACAATGTAAGAGCGAGTGCAACCGCTGCAGCCAACACGCCCATCGCCCACCCCTGTCTTCGCTCATCCGTGGAGTTTGAGACCGCGCTCGCAAAGGCGGTATATCCAACCGAGTTTCCGACAATGAATGGAAGCGCGATCGCGAGCACGAAAAACTCGCCCGAATCAAACACAGTAGCCAACGCCGCGATGCCATTGAACAGAAAGCCGTACGCTGCGATCTTCTCGATGTGCCATTTTTTCAAGACGATGGGGATGATCAGCAAAACCCCAAGTGCCGCATAGATTCCCATCGCCGCGTAGTAAAACCCAAGCTCTTCACTCGAGTAATGGAAAGCCTCTCGAAGGTATATTCCCACCGTTTGGTAATAGAGCATGAAGGCAAACATCTGCAAAAATGCGACGGAGGCAAACACTCGCATTTTGGGATGTTGAAAAGCCTCGATGAAAATAACAATGGGTCGTTTGAAATCGAGCTTTTTTGGCTCATTGCGGTGAACGGTCTCTTGAAAAAAGAAGAGCCAAAAAATCCCCACAATGGCAAGCGCAGCTCCTACCCACAAGGGAAGTGAAAAGCCGAACGTCTGTAGAAGATGCCGCTCAGTCAATACTCCTCCGAGAAAAGGTCCAAATGTGAATCCCAAGCAGTTGGTGAGCGTCACAACTCCCATGTTGCGCATCTTTGTTGCCTCGGTCGATAAATCAGCAATCGCAGCCATGCAAAGAGGCTGACTTCCAGCCATCAAGCCAGAAAGCGCTCGCCCAATAAGAAACAGCCCGAGCGAATGGATCGAAATTCCTGCCCCCATCGCAACAAGGCTGATGAGAATTCCCACAAGTGAACAAATAAGCACTTTTTTCCGTCCGTAGATGTCAGACAAATCGCCGAGGAGCGACGCTCCAAAAAACATGAAGAGCGGGTAGAGGACATACGACAAACTCATGATGAAGTTGCGCTCAGAAATTCCTTCCAAGCCGGGGAACACAACATTGGGCGTCTCGGTGAAGATGACTGTCACGAGCGGATACACAAGGCCAAGCCCCATGAAATCGATGATGATGGCAAATAGGCATGGCGCAATCTTCCAAAAGTTCGTACTGAGACTCATGAGGCCCTCCAAGGTTCTACATACTCTAGGTTCGTATTATTATTGAACGGTTGTCTGTAACTATTCAGGTGGGGGAGAGAAAACTGCAAGTTACTGAACCACAGAGGACACAGAGTGCGTTAGAGAAGTCATGAAGCACGATAAAAGCCAAGGAAACGCGTGTTTTTCGCCGCGTTTCGCGGCCTCTGTGTGCTCTGTGTTCTCTGTGGTTCAAAAACTTGTGCTCAGAGTCACCCACCTGAATAGTTACGATTTTCTCAGATTTTTTTTTTTGAGCGGTGGGCGATTCGTTTATTTGAACATTACCGTTTTGGTGACATTGCACAGCCCTGGGACGTATACAAAATTTCCGAGCCAAAATAGAGATAAGTCCATACAATAATGCAACTCAAGGACGTCGCCAATCTTCTTGCCACGACGATTGAACTCGACGAAGAATACATTCGTCACTGGGTACAAAAATTAGAGCTTAGCCAGGTCTATGAAAAGGTAACGGTGAATGGAAGACACAAGCCCTGAAATGTCTGAAAAAATGCGTGAATTATTCAGACAAAAAACGCTCCTAGAACGCCTTGAAATGGGCTGTTCTATGTACGACACGTCCAAATACTTGATTGCTCATGCGATTTTGAGAGAAAATCCCACGATTTCAAAGGCTCTGCTTCGACGTGAACTATTCTTGCGATTTTATGGCGATGATTTCGACCCAGAAGAACAAGAGAAGATCATCGAATATCTCATAAAAAACACGAAAGAGGGACCAAGTGCTGAGGTATTGGGGGAGCTGTGGAAATAGGAATCACGACGTCCAAAGCGCAACCGCCGTTGCGTATGCCGCGCTGTGACTGATTGAAACTAAGAGCTCGAGTTTTCCGAAGCGACTTTCGAGGGTCTTGCTGACGCGGACGATGGGCTTGCCGAGCTCGTCGGAGAGCACTTCGATGTCGTGCCAGGAGACTTGCGAGCCGAAGCCTGTGCCGAGCGCTTTTACGATTGCTTCTTTGGCGGCAAAGCGGCCTGCAAAGTGGGGGACTGCGTCTTTGTAGCGCTGGCAAATCTCTTTTTCTTGAGCGGTAAATAGGCGGTCCAAAAAGTGCTCGCCGTGCCGCTCGATGCTTTTGCGCAGGCGCTCGATTTCCAAGATGTCGTTGCCAATGCCTTTTACGCTACTCATCGCGGACTCCTGGATTCCGTTTTTCTTCGTCGAGCGTATTGCAGAAGATCATCCGTCCGGACGAGGTGTGCTTCACACTCAAGACGAGCACCTCGATGGTCTGGTGAATGTGCGCGCCGCCGCCGTTGACGACGACCATGGCTCCATCTTCTAAATAACCGACGCCTTGAAGAGGTTCTTTGCCGGGGCGTTGGATTTTGATTTTGATGTGCTCGCCTGCTTGCATCAAGGGTTTCAATGCATTGGACAAGCTATGTAGATTCACTACGCGCACACCTTCGATGTTGGCCATCTGAACTCGACTGATGTCTGAGGTCAGGAGATTTGCGTTGAGCAGGCGCGCAAGTCGAATGAGTTTGTTCATTGGATCTTTGACGTCGGGAAAATCGGTGTCGTTGTATCGGAGTTCAAGCTCTGGCATCGCTTCGAGTTTCTTGATGACCTCAAGCGCTTGTTTTGCTTTGGAGCGCATCGCTTCATCGCTGAGCTCGGCTGCAGCGTAGAGTTCTTTGATTAAAAAGCGGGGAAGTACCAAGTGGTGATCGAGAAGCCCGGACGCGCTCAAGTCGATGATGCGCGAATCCGCGAGCACGGAAGTGTCGAGAAGAAGGTCTCTTTTTTTATGTGCAGTCGGCGTAAATCGAACGAAGGGAATGCTCACATACAACTCATCGGCGGCGCGCAAAGTCATGAGCGAGCCGAGATAAATGCCGAAGAGGAAGAGCACAATGGTGATCACTTCCACGACATCGGGTCTTAAGTGGATCGATGCCGCGCTGATGTCGAGAATGGCGTCGAACACGAGGACGAGCGCTTGACCCATCAAGTAGCCGATGAACAGCCCGATGATCGAAATGTTGAATGCACGCAGATTGAATCGCTTGAAGAGCAGATCAAATCCGATGAGTAGCGCCGCAACCCCGAGTCCCATCGCAATTCCCATTCCGAAATTGGCCGGTGTGTATCCATCGGGTCCTGAAATCATGTAGGTCGTAAGAAAAAACACGCTGAGAATGGTGAAAAATAGACGTAAGTATACAAGCGTAATATTCATGTTTTTTTGCCTTTAGTAAAGTGAGAGGTCAGCATAGTCATTCGACTAAATTTGTGTCGACGTAAAGCTACAGGTTCTTGTACAGTAGCACGCATGCAACAACGAACTTGGATTTATCTCTCCGGCATTCTCTGGATGCTCATCGGTGTCTGGCTCCTCTACAAAGGTTTGAGAATTCTTTCACTTCCATTCATTCGCGAATCGGCCACTTGGTGGATTGCCGCGGGACTTCTCGTTGGCTTTTTGAAGGGGCGTTTCGTTCTTTCAAAAACAGTCCGGAGAATTTCAGGGCGTATCGCAGCCCTTCCGCTCCCAATTCGCTTTGCGTCCGTTTATCCCAAAAGCTACTGGATCCTGCTTGGCTCCATGATGCTTCTCGGGATGCTCTTCCGCTTCTTGCCTCTCGAATGGCGTGGGGTTGCTGACGTTGCAGTGGGCTCTGCGCTCATGAATGGTGCGCTTCTCTATTTCCGCGCAGCCCGTCTACTTGTGGTATGAACTTCCTGCATTGATCTCGAGCGCGCGGTATATTTGCTCTAGCAACACAAGTCGCGTCATTTGGTGTGTGAACGTAAGCGGCGACAAACTCCAGCGCCATGCGCTTTTTTCGAGGAGTGGCGACGGGAGCCCTTCTGCATCTCCAATCACAAAGTTCCAGCGCGCGCCGATCTTCAGCAATTTCTGAGATGCCCGTGGGCTGTCTACGAGCTCGCCGCGCACGTCGAGCGCGATCCAAGGCGACTCTTGCATTGCTTTGGCTGCGAGCTCGTCGCTGTTTTTGGCGAGCATCCACTGGATTTTTGCGTATGCAGACAATCGCTTTTCGTATTCGGCGAGCGCCGCTTGAAGCCACGGTTCGCGGGTTTTTCCCACGGTAAAAATTTTGACTTTAAACATGTGCTGTTCTCATACTTTGACTCATGCTCCACTGGGATCCAAGCCCTGAAATTTTCACTGTGCCCATTGTCCGTTGGCCCATTCTATGGTACGGAATCCTTTTTGCTCTCGGCTTTGTTCTTGGGTTTCCAATTTTCGTTGGGATTTTGCGTCGGTTTTTCTTGCAGCGGCCCGACTTTGAAGACGGTGAGCTTCTCGACAAAACGCTCCGTGCTCGAGCGCTCAATGAACAGCTCGTCTCCAATGAGCCGCTCGAGATGGCGCTGCCTCCTTCGCTTGCTCGCGACGCTGCGTGCAGTCTTCATCCTACGGCCGCACAGCGCCGCTTGAAATTGGAAGCGCTCCTTAAAGGGCGCGTGGTCTCGCTCCACGCCCTTGCCATTCGTTGGACCGATCGAGTCACGCTGCACATGATCGTTGCGACGGTGATCGGCGCGCGTCTTGGCCATTACCTCTTTTATGAACGCCCTTCCGACTATTTGCTGAATCCTTTGGAGATTCTCCAAATTTGGAAGGGCGGGCTCGCAAGTCACGGCGCTGCGATTGCCATTGTGATTGCGCTCGCGCTGTTTGCTTGGCGTTTTGAAAACAAGGCGCGGGGGCTTGGGTTTTTGCACCTGCTCGATTTTGTCGCCGTGCCAACTGCGCTGGCTGGAGCGCTCATTCGCATCGGCAACTTCTTCAACCAAGAAATCCTCGGGACCCAGACTCAAGTTCCGTGGGGCGTCGTGTTTGGCCATCCCGCTGATCACAGTGCCCCTGCACCGCGCCATCCGGTTCAGCTTTACGAGGCACTCGCTTACTTTGTGGTGTTTTTCGTGCTGTGGCGCCTCACGTTCAAAGCAAAATATTTGCTGCATCGAGGTCAATTGATCGGCCTCTTTTTGATTTTGGTCTTTGGCTTTCGGCTGATCGCCGAAGCCTTCAAGCTCGAGCAAAGCCAGCTGATGGCAGACGCCACCTCATGGACCATGGGGCAATTTCTCAGCATTCCGGCGATTTTGGCGGGCGTTGGTTTGCTCTTAAGAAAAAGAATTCTTGACCGGATTCATTCTTTAAGAGGACAATAATCTCTTTGTTTACCATTGGAGGAGTTCAATGAATTTTGTATTTATCGCAGGTCACCTTGGCGCAGATCCAGAGAGTCGGTTTACCTCATCTGGCAAAAAGGTGACGACACTTCGGGTCGCAGCCCGCGCACGCAAGGGGGGTCAAGACGTCACGATCTGGTGGCGAGTGAGTCTCTGGGGCGAACAATTCGACAAGATGATGCCTTTTTTCAAAAAAGGCAGCAGTGTCATGGTCTACGGCGAGCTTCAAAAGCCGGAGATTTTCAATGACCGAGAAGGCAAACCGCAGGTGTCCATGGACATCACGGCCACCAGCATCCACTTTAGCCCATTTGGCAAACCGGATCGCGATGGTCCCGATGGCGGTGGCCCAGCAGCAGCAGCTCCAATTCCGGCATTTAGTAAAACGCCGGATGGAGCCCCTGTCAATCCATACACAAAAGCCCCCGCTATGCCTGCAGCGCAAGGCGGCACGTTTGACGACGAGATTCCGTTCTGATGAAGCTGACCCACAGCCCACTGGAGAAAAGACCCAAATCGGATGTCCTCTTTCTCCCATTTTGGGAAGGACAGCACGTCGCTTGTCCATTCGGGAATTTGAAATCGCAGCTCACAGAATCGCTTAAAACTGGCGATTTTAGTGGAAAGCTCGCCGAACTCGAGCTCATTCACTGGAGTGGTGAGAGCGAGCCCCGAGTCGTCCTCATCGGTCTAGGCCCTAAAGAACAGGCAAGTGCGGAGCGTATGCGAAGAGCTGCGGCTGCCGCCATCCGTTTTATTTTAGGGAAGAAGTGCACCTCTGCAAGTTTTGCACTTCCAACAACTGAGGCCCTTGCCTTTTGCGAAGGCATTCTTCTCACAAACTACGCATTTTCGTATCAGGAAAAACCAGCGCCCCTTCTTAAGGCAGCGAACCTGATCGGATTTCCAAAACCGAATTCATCTGAGCTAGACGCCCTTCGAATCGTGGTTCACGGCATTTATTCCGTACGCGATCTCGTCAATGGGAACGCCGACGAAGTGACCCCCCTTGCCCTCGCTCATCACGCCCAAACACTTGCTCGGAC
>CAYGHT010000052.1:0-9289 GCA_964349755.1 uncultured bacterium | reverse complement strand
GGCAGCGAGCATGAGAGCCATTTTAAGCGCATCTGAAATGCCAGTTTCGTTCACGGGCCAAGCGCTGTTTTTCGCAGCTAGGACGAAATGGCTCGGCCCCAAGATCGATGAGGTCCCTAATGACGTGGGTGTAATTGGCTTCTGGCGAGTATGTTTCCGAGTCGCTCTTAAGGGCGCTGCTCTCACTGCCTATAGCGTTGCCACTGCCATTTTATGCGCGCCACTCGGTGTCCTTTATCACGCCGCATCCGCCTTGCGCCAAAAAGTCATTTCTCATCTCAGCGCACCCAACGCTCGAGCCCATGCCGATGCATTGGCTTGGGAGCATTTTAAAGCGATGCTCACCGATGTGTCGGGCATTGCCTTAGTGTTTTTGGGAGGCTTTTATATGTTGAGTAGTCGGTTTACGAATCGCAATAAAGCAATTGGCTGGTGGTTTAGTTCCACCCATGTGCGCACCGGATATAACGGTCCTCCACTCGTTCTAGGAGAGCGTGTGAACTACGGCAGTGCCAAATATCATTGGGGGAAAGAAGAATCAAGCGTCGATCAATGTTCGTATCAAAAAATGAGGATCTTTGCCGTCCGCAAATGGGAGGAAGAGGGAGAAGACCTGCCGCTCAATCATGAGCAAATTTTATTCAATATCTGCGAGAAAGGTTTCGGATCTTCGAGAGATCAAAATGCCTTAGATGGAATGCTTCCCGCACAGCCCGTTTTTCACTCGCAACGCTATGCCTGTATGAAGGGAACAAATGAACCAGCCTACCAGATGCACTGGGCAACAGCGCTTAAGATCATCGGCTTCGCTGCGTGCGCAATCCTATCCGTTGGCTATGGAATCTGGTTTACCACTACGCTCCTCCCTCCTCTTTTTACCGCTAACCTTGTGGGTTTTGGGAATTTGGCATTTAGATTATTACTCACAATACCCGTTGCCTTCGCGAAGATCCTCTCCTTTTTCCAAATCAGTATCGGCGCATATCGCTATGCCGTCAAACAACTCAATGAAGCTCGCGCTCCCACAGAGATTGCGCTCTCCTACCGGTTAGCGACAAAACCCTTGGCTGATGCGAAGAAAGAAATTCAAGCAGTAGAGGCCCTCAAAAACAGCAGCGACGCCCTTTTTTGGCTGAAGGCAGCAGCGCTCCGCGGCAACCGCCAAGCGCAAAGAGAGCTCGGCTTGTGTTTATTGGCAGCTATTTCGAGATGGACAAGTCCAGAAGACATTCAAGCAGCAACAGAAGAGACCGTGCGAATTATACGAGAGAAAAGAGATCTGCTAGTGGCCGATGGCATCTCCGGCGATCTCTTAAACAATCGCGTAATGGCCGCAACCATTCAACATCACAACATCAGCGAAATCCCTTCTGCAGATCTTCCGATGATTCGCGAGGCGCTCTCCTGGCTTCAAGCCGCTGCAATCAATGACGATGAACAAGCCGCCTCCATTGTCGAATCGATACTCTACTTCCCGCCAGATCGGTATTTTCGAGGGATTTCAGGAAACACGGAAGAGGCGCGCATGAGAAGCCTGTTGGAAGGCTTTGGGCATAAACCAAATAGCTTCAATGAAGCAATGACTGCTTTCCGACAACCCATTCTTCCCGGCAATGAGAATGAGGAGATTGAGTTCGACGTCAACGCCAGGACCGCGATTTCCAAAGCCATCGCTGAATCCAGAAAGCAACTTTATGCGCTCGCAATCAAGGGCCAAGCCCCAGAGCCGCTCCAGTCACTCAATGCACTCTACGAAATCGTTGCCGATTACCTCGTCGGCTTTGACTCACAATCTTCTGTTTTCCCTCCAACACCTTTAATAGGGACAAGGCAGCGAGCATGACAGCCATTTTAAGCGCATCTGAAATGCCAGTTTCGTTCACGGGTCAAGCGCTGTTTTTCGCTGCCAGGACGAAATGGCTCAATTTCAGGACGGATGGGATTCCTGATCACCCGGGTTGGCTTGACGTGTGCGTCCTATTTGGCCGTGGCTGTTCGAAGGGTTCGGCTCTCATCGTCTACAGCATTGCCACCGCCATTTTATGCGCGCCACTCGGCGTCCTTTATCATGCCGCGTCCGCCTTGCGCCAAAAAGCCATTGCTCATCTCAGCGCGCCCAACGCCCGAGCCCATGCCGATGCTTTAGCTTGGGAGCATTTTAAAGCGATGCTCACCGATGTGTCGGGCATTGCCTTGAGTGTTTTTGGAGGCCTTTATGCGCTCGGCTACGCCGTCGCTCCCAATGCAGCAATTGGCTGGTGGTTTAGTTCCACTCATGTGCGCACCGGATATAACGACCCTCCACTCGTTCAAAATGATGATGAGCGCATCAGAAGCACAACATCCAAATTCCATTGGGGGAAAGAAGAAGCGAGCACCGAGCAATGTTCATATCAAAAAATGAGGATCTCTGCTGTCCGCCAATGGGAGAACGAAGGAGAAATTCTGCCGCTCAATGATCCACAAGTCTTATCCGGCATCTGCGTGAGAGGTTTTAAGCTTTCGACAGATAAAACCATCTACTCAAATGAATTTGCTGCACAACCCACGTTTCACTCAGAACGCTACGTCTGCATGAAGGGAGCAAATCAACCAGCCTATCAGATGCACTGGAAAACAGCGCTTAAGATCATCGGCTTGGCTGCGTTGGCAATTCTATACGTTGGCTGTGGAATCTGGGTTGCCACTTCGGTCCTCCTCCCTCTCTTTACCGCTAACCTTGTGGGTTCTGTGGACTTGGCATCTAGATTATTTGCAATGCCCGGCGTCTTCACGCTGATCGCCTTCCTTTTCCAGAACGGTATCCTTGCATATCGCCATGCCGCCAAATGGCTCAACAAAGCTCGCGCCCCCGCAGAAATCGCCCTCTCTTATCAGTTAACGAAAAAAAATCTTCCCAATCCGCAAAAGGAAAAGCCGATCCCACCAGCGGAGGCCCTCAAAAACGGCGGCGAAGCTCTTTTTTGGCTGAAGGCGGCAGCGCATCGAGGCAACAGCGAAGCGCAAAGAGAGCTTGGATTGTGTTTACTTGGGGCGATTTTGAGAAAGGAAAGTGCCGCAGAAAAAGAAAATTTCGAGCAATTTCAGAAAGAAAAGATTGATCAGGTATCGGTGATAGGAAGGAACCGCGCACTAACCGAACTCGCTCAATATCGGATCCGCCACACTCTTTCTGAAGATCTTCCGATGATTCGCGAGGCGCTTTCCTGGCTTCAAGCCGCTGCAATCAATGGCGACAACCAAGCTGTGGAGATTATCCTAGAGCTCCTCTACCACTCACCAGATCGATATTTCCGAGGGATTTCAGGAGACACCGAGGAAGAACGCATGAGAAGCCTATTGGAAGGCTTTGGGTTAGATGGCTACGATGAAGCAATTGCTGCTTTCCAACGCGTCCATTCTCCCAATAACAATCCCCCTGATCAGAAGCCTGACATCCTCGACGTCAACGCTAGAACCGAGATTTCCAAAGCCATTGCTGAATCCAGAAAGCAACTTTATGTGCTCGCAATCAAGGGCCAAGCTCCAGGGCCGCTCGACTCACTCAAACCACTCTACGAAATCGTCGCTGATTACCTCGTCGGCTCCGATTCGCAACCTCTCTTTTTCCCCTCAACACCTTCAGAGCCGCCTCTAGTTCCAAGACCTGCTTAAAGCGTGTGTTTTCCCTTTGACTAAAGAAACCTCGAGCAAACAGGCCTGTTGTAACACACTGAAAATAAACATCATGCAAAATTGACATACTGGACTATGTCAAAAATCGAAAAAATGACATAGCGCAGTATATCAAAATACCTCTTCAGGAAGGCCGTGCAGGGAGAAATTCTCAAATCTTCGCTCAGAACCGCTGCATTTTTTGCGTATCTTCGTGCTCAAACGCAGAGGCCATTCGATCGATGTCTCGCTTCTTCAGCTTGAATCGAGAAGCCTCTTTGCGCCACGAGGCTACGGCGGACCCGACTTCCTTGACAATTTTTTTAGCTTGCACGGGTTCAAGATCGAAGTAAGGGGCTACATCGAGCGCCAATTCAATCGAGGCGGTTGAGTCGACTCGATCGATTGCGGTGGATAATATCCTCGGTTTAATGTCAGTGGGCGTGGGGTTCAAGTCATAGGCGGGAGATAGGGTCCAACCGGAAGAGCCGAAGTAAAGAAATGCGTGATTGCGCAAATGATCATCGACGTTGGAGATTAAAAGATTAAAAACCATGCGACGCCAGAGTTCTTCGAGGTCTTGTTTGGGTTGGGCGCTCATCTTCCGGATGGCATCGGCAATGTCGAGGTAGCTGTGCATTTCGTTGTCCTTTGCTCCAAGCGCGCTCATCGCAGAAAGAAAAGGGATGCGGCTGTTTTTTGTCCGATCAAATCGGCGGGATAAAAGGATCTGCTTGCGACCGACCGTTTCGAGTCGCCACTGAGGCACTTTGATGTTTGCTTTGCTTGCAAGAGTGAGCGCAATCGCTTCCCACACAATGGTGTCAATTTCGTCTTCTTTTTTCGGGAATTTGGCAATGGCTAATTGGCCATCTTTATCCCTCACAGAGGCTTTTGGCCTTGCACCTCCCAAAGAAGAGCCTGGAGCTAACAAAAGGCGGAGGTCTTCTTCGGTTTCCGATTCTTGCAATACATGCGTTGCAGCAGAAAGCAATTTTCCGACTGAAATAAGAGGAGGAATGGGCCTCTTGTCATAGGTAGTTAAAAACGGACCATTCTCTTCTCGTTTAAAACGGAGAGCTCCTTGCCTGGCCTCGTCATCCACTAGCAGCAGAAAATCGATTTCCCTCAATGAACGTGCCGTTCGCTTATCGCGCTCAGCTTGTCTCCTTTCATTGCGACGCATGAGTAATCGTCCCCATCGATCAGGCGCAGAATCGTCAAGGCTTCCAAAAAGCGGCTTCTCGGGAGATGCATGAAAAGAACCAGGGATCAATTGGAGAGCGGGATCAAAGGAAAACCGCTCTGGATGAGCGAGCCATGCACGAGTGTACTCAAACGATGAGCTTTCTCGTCCACCCCGCTCATGAGACCAAAGCTCTCCGACTTGAATCGGAGTTCCTTGGAGATCTACATAGACTAAAACGCTCTGTTGCATTTAGTCGCCTCTTCCTATTCTTTTAATTCGCACGCGCTTAGGCAACTGTTCGTCTTCCAATCCTAAACCCAACACATCAAACTTTGAGTCTACTAAGTCGACAAGCCGTTGGATCAGATTTAAGACAAATAGGATTTTGGCATACGCGCCTAAGGAAACACCCTCATCGCCCTTCTCGATTTTACTCAAGGTGCTTCGGCTAAGCGAAGCTCTCTCTGCGACCAACCACATGGGAAGGCGGCGGCGCTTTCTGGCGTTGCAGAGGTCCTTGCCCAATTTTCTCAAGGCTCTTTGAACAGGGAGGGGGGTCGGGTTAATGCTCATGAATCCAGTCCTTATTTACTTTATGGTATAAAAGTACGGACATTAAATCAAGAAGACTGGCTCACCCCTCTATGATTTTCTCCATCAAGCGATACACCGTCGTTCCTGTGCTCTGCGGCCAGTCACTTGTTGGTGGAGTATCCTTTTGCTTGGCTCTTCCAATCGCTAAATTCACTCTTTCGGGACTGAATTTTCGGAGATCAATCCCTTTTTCGTAATCGGGTAAATGCTTCTTTAGGCGGTGGATGCACTGCTGAGAAGTTGTGACGCCGTTTCCTTCTTCAAAGTGGAGAAGAAGCCAGTATTCGAAATGAGGATTGCTGAGAGCGAGACCGTAGTTTGGATGTTGCTTACTCCATCGGTGAAGAATGCGAAGCTGCTCTTCTGGCCAATTATCTTTGTCGATCACGAGCCAAGCATGGTCGGTCTTTCGAAGAGATTGTTGCTTAAGGTGCTCGGTCATTCTGGCAAGGACATGCGCGGGGCCCGTATCTTTGGTACTTCGAAGACATTTGACGCTGACAATTGACTCAGGGTGATTGAACATAGAAAAGTATTGCGGCTCTGTTTTGGTCCCTTCGACCGCAATGGTGATGAGTTTTTTGTAGCGACGCTCCCCAAGAGGGCGATGAAAGCGACGTCTTTTAATCATACAACGCCCGAATCAAAACCGGAGAATGCGGGGAATGCCTCCAAAACGGCCTTGGAGGTAGCTTTTTCGGATGTCTTTGTCATTGCGTACGTCTTTGTATTCGCTGAGAGATTGGAGCGTTGAAACGCCAGAGGAGTTGCGTTCAGCGATGTACATTTCATCGCGCCGGAGGAGCTCTTGATCCATCAGAAGAACATTGTGGGTGGTGAACAATAATTGAGATCGGCTTTCTTGGGAACAGTGGGATAGATACTCTTCGAGGAGGCGACGAATGAGAAGTGTATGGAGGCTTCGATCGACTTCATCGATGATGTAGACTTTGTTCGAGCGGGGCGCGGAAAGCTCGAGAAATGCGGGGAGAAGATCGATGATGCGTTGCGAGCCGTCGGATTCTTGTCTCATCTCAAATTTGGTCTCAGTTCCATCAGAATTTTGGTGAAACGTGACCAGCTTTTTGGAAATGAAAGCGCCGTTTTTTCGAGTCACAACATAGCGGTCATTGATCGGTTCGGCCAAAATACTCACAGTCTTCCCCTCGGGAAGCTCTTCTCGCAAATTGACTTTCAACGCTTCGGGAATGGGCAGATTCTCAAAGGGAATTTCTTCTCCGCCAAGATGAGAAATCCCCGTGTCGAGCTGAACTAGCTTTTTGTTCATCGTGGAAAAAAGAGGATGGTCTTCGTTTAAAAACTGTTCGAATTGGGCAAATCGGTAATCAGGAGCGATCAACTCAAGCGAGTCTTTGAACCAATCGTAGATCGGCTTGAACAATTCAATTTTTTGAGAGATGGAGTTCGTTAAAAATAACTGGTTGTCGCGCGTTCCCTCAAATGCAAAGCGGAGATGATCGTTTTCAATGGATCGATCGAAGTTTGCTTGGGGCCCTTTTCGATGATACAACGTTTTTTCTGAAGCGGCGGAAATTTGTACGAGCTTTTCCTCAACGATCTCTTTGCGCGTCACACTGAAGCTGAAGGCATAAATGGCATCAGCAATCAGCAGCTCAAAAGAGAACCGGACAGGCTGATCTTGTTGTTGACTTCCCTTAAGTTGAAATGGATCTACGCCAATCAAGCTGTAGGGATGGGTCCCTTTCACCACCAATCCCTTCACGAAATTGATCGCCTTGAAAAAGTTCGTCTTGCCAGAAGCATTTCCTCCATAAATAGCCGCGATGGGCAATACTTTCGTTTTGTACTTAAGGGTATATGGCACCCGATCGGAGTGCTGCTTCTCGCGGCTGGCAATCATCGAGAAGGAAACAGGATCGCGAAACGACATCCAATTTTCGACAGAGCATCTTAGCAACATGTTATGGCCCTCATTCAGTTTGAGAGATTTTTTCTCCCAATTCACCTGAAAATAAGCGGTTTTTGCTGTTTTAGTCAACGTTAACGGAGAAAAAGCCGCCTATCAACTAAATAATGTTAGCGTTAAGTAGAAATGTCACCCTCCGAAATTATTTAGAAATGTCACCATCTGGAGGAAATAATGACATTATCGGTTTGATTACAGGCTAATTTTATCAAAAATTTCTTTATAAAGCCAGACGGAAATGGCCCTGTCGAAAAGGGAGAGCGCGAGAGGGCTTCCCTCTCGCATTCCCCTAAAAATCCTTTTACAGAGCCCAAACGGAGCGAAGCGCAGTGCGGGAGACGGGGGTGCGGGGGGTGATAAACCCCCGACATACCCAACGAATATGAGGGAGCAATAGCTCTCCTATCTGTCTCCTGCCGCACTAGCTAACAAGCTTCGTCTCGAAGAAAAGCCGCGCCCTCCTCGTTTCCAAGGATGATGCTTGCTCGGCCGATGTTTTTTCTCAGGCCTATCTTCCAAAGCAGTGATGAGATCTTTGGAGCTCACAACTTCAACTCTTGCTTGCATCTCATGATACGGTACTGCGGTTAAAGCTTTGCCGCGATACTCGATCATGACTTGTCCATCTTTGGTTTCCAGAACTTCCACCGCTACTTTTCTCATCGCGTAAGACGGACGTTCGGTGATGATTTGATAAATCACGCCTTTGTACTGTAGAGTCAGATTCTTAGACAGCTGGCGTAGAGTTTTTTGGCAGAAAATCCTGCCGAGATTATGCTCTGGTAATAATTCTCTGTGCGCGTTGGTGGCATCCTGAGGAGGTTTTGCGAATCGCTTGTTAAAATCATCAATGAAAGTTGGTAAAAAAGCGTTAGCTTCTTCGAGGGTTGCAATCTTCTGAAGCCGCATTGCTTTAATCAATCGATCTTGTAAATCCCGATGACGCCTCTCAACGCGCCCTTTTGCTTGAGGCGTGTTGGCGCAAATCAGCCGAATGTCCAGCTCTTGCATAGCTCGAGCAAATTGAGTCATTCCGCTGCCAGACAAAGAGCCTTCTCGATTTACGCGAAATACACCGTGCTTATCTGGATATAGAGCAAGGGGTCTGCCGTGCGTTTTGATGTACATTTGCATGGCATCGAAATAGTCGAGCGTATTCTCCGACTTGACAAATCGCAAAAACATGATTTTGCTGGTCGCATCATCAATGAATGACAGAAGAGTGCAGTAGGGACCTCTTCCTTCAAGCCACTCATGCTCGGAGCCGTCAAGCTGGATTAGCTCTCCTTCTCGAGCTTTTCTAGGCCTCAGCTGAAAGACTCGCAGCCGACGCTTTATTTTGCCCTCCCAGATGCGATGTTGGATCATCAACGTTCGGACTGCAGAAATGGAAAGGGCAAGCCCGTGCTTTTCGGACAAATACTCATGAGCCAGAGTAGGGCCAAAATCGTTGTAGTGATCCTGGATCAGCCCCAAGGCTACCTCTTTCAACCCAGCGGGCAGCTGGTTATTGCTGGGCTTTCCTAGCTGTCGAGAAATAACCCCTTTGGATCCCTCCGCCTTTACTCTTTTGGACAACCGTTTGACCTGTCTTGGGCTAAGCCCTAGGTTTTCAGCAGCTTGCCCTATAGTTTGCCGTTTTTCGTGAGCTTTCCGCAGCTCCTGTAAACGACTTAATTCGTTCTGACTCATAGAAATGCGCTCCTTCATCATCATCTCCCTTGGTACCAAAGTCTTACACGTACCATGGGTGACATTTCTACTTAACGGAAAGGTGACATTTCTAAAAAACGCTAATACTATCAACTAAATAATTTGATCTATATGTTAAGATATGATAAAATCTATCCTAAAGAGGATGCTTATGAACGGATCTGTTGATTTTTCTGAGCTTGCGGTTGGGG
>CAYGHT010000051.1:0-9317 GCA_964349755.1 uncultured bacterium | reverse complement strand
AAACAGGGTGCTTTAATCGAAGAGCGTCCTCGACTGTTTTCCTATCTCGAGCGGGTCGTGAGCCACTTGCACGCGGCGATTTTCTCGATTCGGCGGCGGCTGGAGCGGCTCGACCTTGCGCTGCGCGCTAAAATTGAAGTGTTTGGTCACTTGCCGACGTATCTTACGACCCACGCCGATCTCGATGAGATCCACAGCAAGCTTGGCGCTTATTCATCGCTCACCGTTCTCGAATCAGAGGAAAATCGACTCTATCCTGTAGGAGTGATTCGGACCGACGCGCTCAGAAAACCCGTTTTGGGAACCGTGTCACTGCGCGACTTTTGCAATCGAGAGGAGATGGGAATCCCCACCTATCTCGATGTGATTTCGGTGATCGATCACCACAAATCGCAACTGGGAACAGCCACGCCTCCGTTTGTCCTCATTGGCGACGTTCAGTCGTCCAATACACTGGTTGCAATGCAGACGTTTTCTATTAACGATGCGTATTCGCTCCGCGGTCAGACGCCGTCTGGAATTGAAGCGCAGCTCGAGCACGTAGCGCGCGATCCGAAATCCTCTCGCTTGATGCAAGCGCTCTTGCAGCGTCGTAGAGCCGCTTTGGGACAAGGCGTATTTTATGTGCATCCTGAACGAGAGCGAATGGAGTATCTCCATTTTCTCTATGCGATTTTTGATGACACGGACCTTTTGAGCAAGGTCACGCCGCTCGATCTCGACGTGGTCGCAGAGCTCCTCCGGCGCCTAAAAACATTGGCTACAGGCAAAGAGTCCGACGTCGTTTCCCTCGACGATTTACCTCGCGATGCATCGTTTGCCAAAAAGGGAGCCGCTCGTCTTCTTCAAAACGAAGAGACCTACTCGCTGTATCGCAAAACGTATGCATACCGCGAGCGCGAAGTGGAACGGAACATGTTGGCAGCAGCTGATGGCACATCGTCTCATTTATTTGGAGACACCAAAGAGCAAAACGGGTGTTGCCGCATCGGACAAACCAAGATGTTTCAGAGCAACCTCGCCGTTTTCGAAGCGGGAAAAACCCGTTTAAGACGCGCGTGGCTCCAAACAGCGCACGCCATTCACAAACAAAAACCCGAACTCGATTTGCACCTTCAGATGATCAGCACGATCATCAGTGCAGAGGAAGTTTACCACGGAAAACCTGCGGCGTACACCCATCTCGACGAGCTTTGGATTTGGGGGAGCGAGAATGAAAGCGGCGCTGAGCATTTGCGCTTCTTCTTAAGCCATTGGAGCCATGCTTCTGGCTTGAGCCAAGCCCCGTTGAGTCTTAGTTTGCTCGGAAGCCGCGCCCCCGCACTGAGCGCATTGTTCAAAGAAAGCTTTCTTCCCACTCCCCAAACCATTGAGAAAAGCGACTTTTCCATGGCTGTGCTCCGCTTTCCTCCCGGCTTGCTCAACTCCCGCAAACACATGATCTCGCCTTATTTGCCGAGCCTCGGATGACCCTTCGACTTGGGCTATTTGGAGCGAGTGGTCGCCTCGGTCGAGCCATTGTTGGCCTCGCTGTTCGCGATCCTGAAGTGTCCGTTGTTGGAGCTTGGACGCATGCGAGTTCAAAGGCGTTGGGAGAACGTGTGCATGGAATCCTGCTTCAGTTAGCAACTCCAGAGATCGACGTCGATGGATACATCGACGTCTCCATTCCCATAGGACTCGAAGAGCGCCTTGGAATCGCTCTTCAGAACAAACGCCCTTTCATTCTTGGGACCACAGGCCTCGAGCCCAGCGATCAAGCGCTCCTGGAAGCGGCAGCGCGCCACATCCCATTGCTTTACGCAGCGAACTTTAGCCTTGGAATGGCCCTTCTTCACAAGCTCGCTCGTGACGCTGCGCGCCTCTTTTACCCCCACGCCGACATCGATCTCGTGGAGACGCACCACACGCAAAAAAAAGACGCGCCGAGCGGGTCTGCGCGCCTTCTCGCTCGCGGAATTCAGCAGGCGCACCCCGAAGGCAAAGCGCCCACGATTCATTCCATTCGCTCCGGCGCAGTTGTCGGCGATCACGAACTGCGTTTCAACGTCGCAGAAGAACAGCTAACGCTCCGCCATCAAGCGCACAGCCGCGACGTATTCGCTCGCGGAGCGCTCCTGGCCGCGCGCTTCCTCAAAGGGAAAGCGCCCGGCCTGTATGGAATGGAGCAATTGTTCAGTTAACCGGAGGCTTCTCGTCTTCGATGATTTCGAGATTGACGCGGAGTCCATTGCGGCTCGCAACGGACATCAGAAGCGTCCGAATTGCATTGATGGTCTTGCCATTTTTGCCGATGATTTTACCGATGTCCGATTTTTCGACGCTCAGTTCGATGATGAGCGTATTCGTGCCGCCCACTTCGTTGATGCGTACTTGATCTGGGTGATCGACGAGATTCTTGACGATGTACTCGACAAATTCTTTCATGAGCGTAGTCCTCGTGGTGCTTGTGTCAGTGTCATTCGAAAATTTACTTCACAACGAGGACCTTACAACTTTGCGAATTTATCCGCTATCCTTAGCTTTTCTCTCATCTCAAATTCCGCTTTTATGTTATACGCTAGAGCATAAGTATCCCGCGTAGTTCGGCTATGCGGCCGCCACGGATTCCGTATCCGTGGTTTTTTTGTGAGTAATTTTCCAGCCAGAATTTGCAAGACACTAGCAATCGCGAATCTTGTGTGCCCACGCGCTGAAATCCTCAGGTATGGGCGCGACGAGCTCGAGTGGCTCGCGCGTTACCGGATGTGCGAGCGATAAACGGGAAGCGTGGAGCATGTGGCGAGTCACCCCGCTTTCGCGGCCGTACACTTTATCGCCGAGCACAGGTGCGCCCACATGCTTCAAGTGTACGCGGATCTGGTGTGTTCTTCCGGTGTGAGGGTGTGCTTGGACGAGACTTAAACGCTCGTTGAATGCGAGCACTTCAATGTCGGTGATCGCTTCTTTACCATCGGGTAATACGGCCATTTCTTTGCGATGTGTTGGATGACGTCCCAGATTCGCTATAATGCGTCCGTTCGGAGGGCGTCCCGTGCAAATGGCTAAATACGTTTTCTTCACCTGCCTGTTTGCAAATGCAGCGGTAAGCGCTTGATGGGCGTCCGCTGTCTTGGCTGCGACAAGGACTCCAGAGGTCTCTTTATCCAATCGGTGAACGATCCCCGGTCGCAAGGTGCCATCTGGCTGAATGCCTTGGCAGTGGTGCAATAGTGCGTTGACGAAGGTGCCAGACCAATGGCCTGGGGCTGGATGGACTACGAGCCCAGCGGGTTTATTCACGGCAATTAAATGGGCATCTTCATACAAAATATCGAGGGGGATCGGCTCTGGGGCCACAGAGAGCTCCGGCGTGAGCTGGAAGCACACTTCGATGGCCTCGCCCTCCTCTGGAATGGCCCGTTTTTTCACAGGTTCGCCATCCAAAAGAACAAAACCTTGCTCGATGAGTCGCTGGAAATAGGTGCGGGAATAATGGGGGTAGCGCTGTCTCAGCAGTTTGTCGAGACGGAGCTCTTCGCCGTCGGCGAAGAGAAGTTCAGAGTCTAAAGAGAGGGTCGAGTCCATAAAATCGGCTCATAGTGTATACGAGCCGAATCAAACGCGCGATTTCTTTCTTAAAGCGCTAATTATGAGTTGTCTGGATTGTTCTCGGGGTTGATTTCCTTGAGGGCCTTTGTCATCTTATCTTGATCCTCAGAAATTTGGCTTAAAGCTTGATGCTCGACGTAGTTGCGAATAATTGCCATATTAGCGTTGTTAATGTCCATAATAGCACTCTCCCTTGCATTAATCTTAACATATTATTATTAATAATGCAATAGCAGCGTAATCTGCTAAGAATCATCGTCTTGAGGATTGTCTGGATTGAGCTTTTTCAGCGCCTTGATGGCTCGGTCCTGATCCTTCTTGATCTGGGTGGAGATGCTCTGTGAGATGATGTTCCAGAGCTGTTTGGCTTCTTGCGCGCTAAAGGTCATGCCCAGCCAGCTCATGCCGCCTTTCTCGTGCTCGCTGCTCGGAGCTTTGAAGTCGCTTTTCGGCGGCGTTTTATGCGAAGCCGTGGGGCCGTGTGGCGGCGTCGGAGAGTTGGGATCCATGTTTGGTTTATCGACCATGGTTGTAGAATAGTGGCCCATTTTATTCCGAATCAACTAAATTCAGGAACATATGCTCAAGTTCGTTCGGAGTTCTGTTAATCCTTTGTGGTTTGAAGTCCAAGAAGATGGGCGCGTGATCCAAGAGATTGCCATTGCATTCCGCATCCGCAAAATTCCTTCCTTCGCAGTGCTCGAGGATGCGCTTGCTTGGTTGCAGGCCACCGAAATGCGGCTTGCGAAATGGCATGCGCATCGATTGCTATCTCTTCGGAGTTATCCTTCGCGATCATTGCTCGAAAAACTGCGTTTGAAAGGCTTTTCGAGCGCAGTGTGCGAGCCCATCGTGAGCGAGCTTGAGCGAATCGGTCTCATTGAAGATAGCGCTTGGGAGCTCCGCGAAATCGAGCGCGAGCTCCGCGCTGGCCACGGCCCTCGCTACATCGAGGCGAAGTGGAAAGCCAAGGGGCTCCCCATCGAGCGGGTGCGCCAGGTGATTACTGACGAGCAGCAAAGAGAATGCGTGCAGCAACTCTGGTCTAAGCTCTCGCGTCAGAAAAAGGGAGAGCGCCAAAAGGTGGTGCAAGCGCTGCTTCGGCGTGGGTTTGATTTTGCAGTAGTTGGTTCTGTATCTCGCTGTTCTTGAATGGCTTAATCAAATTGTCTTTCCTGGAAAGACAAAAAATGCCGGAATTGTCTTTCACAGAAAGACAATTTGCATTCCTTTTTGGAAATGGGCACAAAAAAATTCTTGAGGTATGGTGGGTCTCATGCAAATGGGAATCATCGGCCTAAACCACAAGACGGCAGAGCTCAAGGCTCGCGAGGAGATCGCTCGCGCAGCGAGCGCGCTCGCTGGGGAAAAGGCTCTATTTTTCCCACATGCCACAATCTTGCTTTCGACTTGTAACCGGACTGAAATTTATTTCAGTGCGGATGATCTGTCTGTTGCACACAGCGATATACTTGCTTTGCTTCGTAAAACCACTCCAGAGCCTTTCGAGCATCGGCTTTATTCGTATTTTGGCATCGATTGCTTTGCCCATCTCGTACATGTGGCGGCGGGGCTCGATAGCGCGATTGTGGGTGAATCGGACATTCAGCGGCAGGTGCGTGTGGCGTACGAAAGCGCTCCTTGGCTCCCCTCGCACGCGCATTACATGTTTCAAAAAGCGCTGAAGGTGAGCAAGGCGATTCGCACCCGTTTTTTAGCGGGGCGCTCTGCGCCCACGGTGCACAAGGCGGTCTGGCAGATGGCAGAGCGGCATTTGGGCGATCTTCGCTTTGCAAATATTTTGCTCGTAGGCCATTCGGCAACCAATCGGGAGATGGCGGCGTTTCTTGTGAAGCAGGGAGTTGAACGATTTACTCTGACTACGCGCGCGCCTGAAGAAGTGCAGCTGGCTGGTTGTACGCCCTGCGACCGAAGTGCTCTGGATCATTGGCAAACATACGATCTGATCCTCTCTGCGACGCAAGCGGAAGGGTATTTGATTTCCGGTGTCCCTGCGGCGCGTCACGTCGTGTTCGACTTCAGTGTGCCGCGTACTGTGGATCCTCGCCTTGGCGAAAGACAAGGCTTTTCTCTTTACAACATCGAGGAAATTCAGCGCTGGATTGCGCACTCGGAGCAAACGGATCTAATGGCCTCTTGCGAGCAGTATTTGTGGAAAGAGGTGGGACAGCTCACCCGAAGCTATCGGGAGCGAATCTTGAACCGCACAATGTTGAACAGCTCGCTGAGCTGAAAACAACGCGCAAGGCCGAGGACGCCGCCCAAGTAGACAGCTCCGCTTAAAGCGAATTGCAGCAGTTGGGATCCTAGATCTCTTGGGAAATGGTTGTTGAAGAGCAATTGCACGCTCAGCGCGGCTCCGGCAGAAAGTGCAGAAATCACAAGCAGGCGAAAGGCAAAACGGCCTGGTTTGAGCGCGCCTCGAAGGCCAATTGTCGAGAGGGAGCGAGTCAAAAACCACAGGTTTGCCCACGCGCTTGCACTCGTCGCAAGCGCGATGCTCACAGCGCCGAGCTCGAGCCAAAAGACGAGCGCGGCGTTGAGGGCGATGTTGATTCCTACGGCAAAAAGAGAGCCCAGGCTTGGAATCGAGTACGTTTTTTGCCCATAGAAGCCTTGCGCTAAAATGAGCACGCACACAGCGGGGATGAGGCCGAGCGCATACGCCGCAAGGCATTGGGCGGTTGCCACAATGTCGGTGGGGGTGAAATCGCCGTGTCCGTACAGCAGATTCAATCCAACAAATCCTAGCGCCAGCAGGCCAAATGTGCACGGAACGATGAATGCAAGCGCATGGCGAAGCCCTTCGCTCAGCAGCTCTGCATACACTCTCCGTGGCGCTTGGTGTGCTGCGCGAGCCAATGGAGGAAGCAGTGCCCCTGAGAGCGCAATGCCAAAGAGGGCGAGCGGCAGTTGCTCGAGTCGAAGGGCGTACCAGAGATACGCTGGGCCTGAGGGGTCGGCTATTTTACTGAAGATGGCGTCGATGGCTCCATTGATTTGAATGGCGCCGACGCCGAGAATGCCGAGCATCATCGCGCGGCCCATCGAACGAAATTCAGGGGAGAAGAGGCGCGGGCGAACCCATTGGGTCCAGGGAATGTGCACAGCTGTTTCTTTGCGGATTTGACGCGCGGTGAAGAGCCACTGAAGGCCGTAGGCGAGAGTCACTCCCATTGCGAGCAAGTGCATTGGCTTTGCGTGTGGCTTTGAGAGAAGCGCAGCGCCAATCCACGTGGCGTTGAAAATCACCGGTGCAACCGCGGCCAAAAAGGCCTTTTTTTGGCATTGGAGTAGCGCTGTGTGCAGTGCATGCAGACAGATGAAGAAGAGCCCTGGAACCATCCACATTGCGAGGGTTGCGATCGTGTGCCACTCGCTATCCACCGGTGGACGAATCCAGAAAAGCGCTCCTTCAAGCGCCGCGACGACGGCGAGTAAAAGAAGCCCCATGGACCAGGCAGCATCCCGATAAAACAAGAAGGCGCTTGGCAGATTTTCTGTGCGTAAGCGCTCGAACGGGGACACGAAGCCACTTTGGGCATTGTTTTCGCCAAAGAGGCGGCGAAACAAATTGGCGAGCCGGTAGGCCACCATGAAGCTGGCGACCTCGGGCGCGCTCCCAAAGCAAAACGCCATCACCATATCGCGAAAAAAACCGCTGAAGCGGCTCATCGCCGTGCCGAAAAAAAACGCACGTGCAGAGCGGAGAATTGAGTGAACGGCGTCGGACATGTCCCTGAGTGTAGCAAATTTCTCTGGTTGTGGACCAGTGGTCTCATGCTTTATAACTGATCCCTTATGTCTAAACACACTGCACCCATTTGGCTCGGCGCTCACACCTCTGCGGCAGGGGGCGTTCACCATGCGCTCCTCGAAGGGCGCGAGATCGGCGCGACGGCTATCCAGCTCTTCACGAGCAATCAGAAGCAATGGCATGGAAAGCCGATTGCTCCAGAAGAAGTCGTGGCTTGGGGAAAAGCGCTGGAGGAGACGGGCATTCGGCATGTGATGAGCCACGATTCGTACCTCATCAATTTAGGCTCGCCCAATCCGGAGATGCTGGCCAAAAGCCGCCAGGCGCTCCGCGAGGAGATCGAGCGGTGTCATCAGCTGAAAATTGCGTACTTGAACTTGCACCCAGGTGCGGCGACGGGGAGCTCGGAAGAGCAGTGCCTCCAAACAATCGTTGAGAGTCTAGTGGAGCTCGCGCCGCTTGTAGAGAAAGGCCCCACGCGCCTCTTGCTCGAGGCGACAGCTGGGCAGGGGACCAGCGTGGGTCACCGCTTCGAACATTTGGGCTACATCCTCCGAGGCGCTGGGAACAAACTGCCGCTGGGCGTCTGCATCGACACCTGCCACATCTTTGTCGCAGGCTACGACATCCGAACAGCAGAAGGGTGGACCACAACGCTTCGGGCCTTCGACGACGCGGTTGGCCTCGAGCACCTCTACGCGTTTCATCTCAACGATTCGATGAAAGAGTTCGGCTCTCGCGTCGATCGGCATGCGCCGCTGGGACAAGGTCATATTGGCCTTGAGTGTTTCCGATTTTTGATGACCTCGCCCAAAACGCGCGCGCTCCCGAAATATTTAGAGACGCCGGATGGCCCGCCGCTCTGGAAAGAAGAAATCGCCATGCTCCGTAAATTTGCAGAATAGGAAATTCCATGCGCACGAAAGTCAAACAAATTGTCCACGCTAAAGAGCCGTCCAAATTGGTCGGCGCGACGGTGAGCGTCTCTGGATGGGTCCGCACGGTTCGCGACCAAAAGACGTTTGCGTTTGTCGAGCTCAACGACGGCTCGTGTCTGGCAAATCTTCAGATCATAGCGGACAGCGCACAAAATCTGAGCACAGGTGCTGCCATCACAGCGCGCGGGATCCTCGTTGAAAGTCCTGGCAAAAACCAGACGCTCGAGCTCAAAGCAAGCGCAATTGAGCTGCTCGGGGCTTGCAGCGCGGATGAATTTCCGCTCCAAAAAAAGCGCCACTCGTTTGAATTTTTACGCACGATTGCCCACCTGCGGCCGCGCACCAACACGCAAGGCGCGGTGCTCCGCGTCCGAAGCGCCCTTGCATTTGCGACGCACCTTTTTTTCCAAGAGAAGGGCTTTGCCTACGTTCAAACGCCACTGCTCACGGGTGCAGATTGCGAAGGGGGCGGCGAATTATTTCGCGTGACGACGCTCGATCCGCTGAAAGAAAACAAAGACTACACCAAAGACTTCTTCGGCAAGCCCGCATATCTGACCGTCTCCGGCCAGCTCGAGGGTGAAATCTTAGCAATGGCCCTTTCAGACATCTACACCTTCGGTCCGACATTCCGCGCTGAAAATTCCAACACGTCGCGCCATTTGGCCGAGTTTTGGATGATCGAGCCTGAAATGGCCTTTGCCGATCTCAAAACCAACATGGAATGCGCAGAGCAGTACCTCAAATTCTGCGTCCGCTACGTCCTCGAGCATTGTCCTCAAGACATCGCATTCTTCGATCAATTCATAGAAAAAGGGCTTTTAGCCAGGCTCCAGCAGGTCGTAGATGTGCCGTTTGCCCACCTGACGTATACGCAGGCGATCGGAATCTTGCAAAAAGCGCCCAAAACCTTTGAGTTTCCCGTCAGCTGGGGCATCGATCTCCAATCGGAACACGAACGCTACCTCGCCGAAGAGCACTGCAAAAAGCCGGTCTTCCTCACCGATTAC